>NZ_JBFPFX010000004.1:0-257083 GCF_047978245.1 Pseudomonas sp. LFS044 | reverse complement strand
GCGATCATTCGATCGTAGCCCTTGCAGCACCACCTTAACTACTTAACTCATTGAATCTCAAGGAGTTTGTCGTTCCGATGTCGCTGGAAGTGGGGCGCATTATAAGGGGATTCAAAACCCCGTCAACCCTTAAATTCACTAAACCGTCACATCGCTGAAAAGCAAAGCGGGGAGGCCTGTCGGCCTCCCCGCCTTCTACGCCTATATATAGATAACCTTAGAGCACACCTGAACTGCGTAGGCTCTCCAGTGCATCCGCACCCAGCCCCAGTACATCACCCAGCACCGCCTCGGTATGCTCACCCAGCAGTGGCGGCGCACGCCGATACTCCACCGGCGTCTCCGACAACCGAATCGGGCTGGCCACCTGCGGCACAGCCCCGGCCAAGGCGTGCGGCATGCTCACCGCCAGGCCCCGCGCGAGCACCTGTGGGTCCTGAAACATCTGCGCCAGGTCATTGATCGGCCCGCAGGGCACGCCGGCAGCCTCCAGCTGGCTCACCCATTCAGCGGTGGTCTTGAATACCGTGGCCTGGCGGATGAGCGGAATCAACTCGGCCCTGTTGGCCACCCGCAGCTTGTTGGTGGCGAAGCGCGGGTCATCCGCCCATTGCGGCTGACCGGCCACTTCGGCGAACTTACGGAATTGGCCATCATTGCCCACGGTAAGGATGAAATCGCCATCCGCCGTGGGGAAATCCTGATAAGGCACGATATTAGGGTGCGCATTACCCAAACGCCGGGGCGGGTTGCCGGTTGTCAGGTAGTTCATCGCCTGGTTGGCCAGGCAAGCCACTTGAACGTCAAGCAGGGCCATATCGATATGCTGGCCAACGCCGGCCTGATCGCGATGGGCGAGGGCGGCCAGGATGGCGACGGTCGAGTACAGCCCAGTCAAGATGTCGGTAAGGGCAACCCCCACTTTTACCGGGCCTGCGCCCTCTTCACCGTCAGGGCGCCCAGTCAGGCTCATCAGCCCACCCAGGCCCTGGATCATGAAGTCGTAGCCAGCGCGCTTGGCGTACGGCCCGGTCTGCCCGAAGCCGGTAATAGAGCAATAGACAAGCTTGGGGTTGACCGCCTTGAGGCTCGTATAATCCAGGCCATACGCCGCCAGCCCACCGACCTTGAAGTTTTCAATGACGACGTCCGACTTGGCCGCGAGCTCACGTACCAGGCGCTGCCCCTCCGGCTGCGTGAAGTCGATGGTCACCGAACGCTTGTTGCGGTTGGCCGACAAATAGTAAGCCGCCTCGCTAGTGTTCTCGCCTTGCGCATCCTTGAGGAAGGGTGGCCCCCAGGCACGGGTATCGTCGCCACTGCCCGGGCGCTCGACCTTGATCACATCGGCCCCAAGGTCAGCCAGGATCTGGCCAGACCACGGGCCCGCCAGCACGCGGGAAAGGTCCAGCACCCGCAGATGAGATAGCGCACCCATGAGCGGGCTCCTTATTAATAGAAAGCCTGGATGCCGGTTTGCGCGCGCCCCAGAATCAGCGCGTGCACGTCATGGGTACCTTCATAGGTATTGACCACCTCAAGGTTGACCAGGTGACGCGCCACGCCAAACTCATCGGAGATCCCGTTGCCGCCGAGCATGTCTCGAGCCATGCGCGCGATATCGAGGGCCTTGCCGCAAGAGTTGCGCTTCATGATCGAGGTGATTTCCACCGCAGCGGTGCCTTCATCCTTCATCCGGCCCAAACGCAGGCAACCTTGCAGGGCCAGGGTGATTTCGGTCTGCATGTCGGCCAGCTTCTTCTGGATCAACTGGTTGGCAGCCAGTGGGCGGCCGAACTGCTGACGGTCCAAGGTGTACTGGCGAGCGGTGTGCCAGCAAGCCTCGGCCGCACCCAGCGCACCCCAGGAGATGCCATAGCGAGCGGAGTTGAGGCAGGTGAACGGGCCCTTCAGCCCGCGCACATCCGGAAAGATGTTTTCTTCCGGCACGAACACGTTGTCCATGACGATCTCGCCAGTGATCGAAGCACGCAGCCCGACCTTGCCATGGATCGCCGGGGCGCTGAGGCCCTGCCAGCCTTTTTCCAGGACGAAGCCTCGGATATCACCGGCGTCGTCCTTGGCCCAAACCACGAACACATCGGCGATCGGGCTGTTGGTGATCCACATCTTGCTGCCGCTCAGCCGATAGCCACCGTCAACCTTCCTGGCGCGGGTAATCATCGAGCCTGGATCGGAGCCGTGGTTCGGCTCGGTCAGGCCGAAGCAACCGATCCACTCGCCACTGGCAAGCTTGGGCAGATACTTCTGCTTCTGCGCTTCGGTACCGAACTCGTTGATCGGCACCATCACCAGCGACGACTGCACACTCATCATCGAGCGGTAGCCAGAGTCGATACGCTCCACTTCACGGGCAATCAGGCCGTAGCACACGTAGTTCAGCCCGCTGCCACCGTACTGCTCGGGAATGGTCGCGCCCAGCAGGCCGACTTCGCCCATCTCGCGGAAGATCGCCGGGTCGGTCTGCTCATGGCGGAAGGCCTCCAGCACGCGCGGCGCGAGCTTGTCCTGGGCGAACTGATAAGCGCTGTCACGCACCATGCGCTCTTCTTCAGTGAGCTGCTGATCCAGCAGCAGCGGGTCGATCCAGTTGAAGCTTGCTTTACCGGCCATGAGCGAAATCCTCGAAATAGGGAGCTGGTTCTTGTGCCATTGATCCTAGGCCTGATCAGCGGCGGGGACAAACGAGGATTGCGCACGTATTAGTGATAATTTGTCACTCTGTAACCAACAGAAAGCCCATATTGCCGACCCGATGAGTGAGGTTGCCGTACATGCGCCGGAAGATCCCCAGCACCACCGCCCTGGTCTGCTTTGAAGCGGCAGCGCGCCACGAGAGCTTTACCAAGGCCGCGCAGGAACTGGCACTTACGCAAGGCGCCGTCTGTCGACAGATCGGTGGCCTTGAAGCGTTTCTCAACGTGGAACTGTTCAGGCGTTCACGCCGCGGCGTTAAGCTGACCGAGGCAGGCCTTTCATACAGTCGACAGGTCGCTACCCAACTGGACGCCGTGGAGCGGGACACGCTTTCGGTGATGCGTCAGCAGGGCGCCAACGTGATCGAGCTCGCCGTGGTGCCAACCTTCGGCACTCAATGGCTGCTACCGCGCTTGAAGGATTTCCAGCAGCGCCATCCGGAGGTAACCGTCAACCTGACCAACCGCACTCGGCCTTTCCTGTTCGCCGACACGGCGTTCGACGCCGCGATCTATTTCGGCGATGCCGACTGGTCTGGCACACAGTCCCACCGCCTGATGGGTGAAAACCCGCTACCTGTGTGCAGCCCAGCGCTGCTGGACGGGCAG
This sequence comes from Pseudomonas sp. LFS044, assembly GCF_047978245.1. Taxonomy (NCBI): domain Bacteria; kingdom Pseudomonadati; phylum Pseudomonadota; class Gammaproteobacteria; order Pseudomonadales; family Pseudomonadaceae; genus Pseudomonas; species Pseudomonas sp. LFS044. Next base: position 253,757 of record NZ_JBFPFX010000004.1, on the reverse strand, counting down.
GGCATGCTCGACGCGCAGCACATCGCCAGCCTGCCATTGTTGCAGCAGACCACCCGGCCGTATGCCTGGCGCCAGTGGTTCAATGGCCTGGGCATGAATATCGCTGGCGACATGACAGGCCCACGCTACGAACTATTCTCCATGCTCGCCCAAGCCGCCATGCATGAGATGGGCGTCGCGCTGATCCCGCCTTTTCTGATTCAACGCGAGTTGCAGGATGGCCGGCTGGTGGTCGCTAACAGATACGCCCTATCCAGCGACAAGGCCTACTATTTGATGATTCCCGAGCGCAAGGTGGAGTCCGCGTCTCTCAGGGCTTTTCGTGACTGGCTGCTGGAACAGGCACAGCGCTATATCGCCTCGCACGCGGAAAAGGCCTCTTCCTGACTCTGTAGTCAATTATTTTAAACACCTACAGATATATCTATATGTCGCTTAAGCGAAAACTGTAAGGGTCGGTCGAAAAACTTGATCAAAGCCATCAACCACGCGGACTTCAGGGGTATTTACGACCTTCATGAGTCCATACGCGAAAACATCGCAAAATAATTCAAAATTTGCCCTAATCTGCGAATAGCCCATGTTTGACGGGCTGCAGCCGAACACTTGCGACATACGGTCACAGGGTGACTTGTAGTTTTGACTTCGTTTCGCTCCATAACCGGTTGTAGGCCTTTCGGTTCATCTGCAAAATGCTCCGCCCGCCCAGGATTCGGCGGATTGGCGCCTAACAGCCAAACCCGCGCACCACCCGAAGTACGCGGGCTTCTATAAAGACAAAAAGGTCACCGCAGGAGAAATTGTCGTGCACATTGGTGTTCCTCTCGAGACGCAGACCGGTGAGACAAGGGTCGCTGCTACCCCGGAAACCATCAAGAAACTGATTGGCCAGGGCCATCAGGTCACCGTCCAACGGGGGGCAGGGCTCAATGCCAGCATCCCGGACAGTGCCTATGAGGCCGTGGGTGCTTCCTTGGGGAGCGCAGCCGATGCCTTCGGTGCCCAACTGGTTCTCAAGGTGGTCGGCCCCAACGATCAGGAGCTTGCCCAGCTCAACAGTGGCAGCCTACTGGTCGGTATGCTCAACCCCTTCAACAGTGAGCTGATCGGCAAGATGGCCGAACGCGGCATCACCGCCTTCGCCCTGGAAGCCGCGCCGCGCACATCGCGGGCCCAGAGCTTGGACGTGCTGTCGTCCCAGGCCAACATCGCAGGCTACAAGGCCGTGCTGCTGGCTGCCCACCATTACCCGCGCTTCATGCCCATGCTGATGACCGCTGCCGGTACCGTCAAAGCCGCGCGCGTGCTGATTCTGGGGGCTGGTGTTGCCGGCCTGCAGGCCATCGCAACGGCCAAGCGCCTGGGCGCGGTGATCGAGGCTTCGGACGTACGCCCCGCAGTGAAGGAGCAGATCGAATCGCTCGGCGCCAAGTTCATTGATGTGCCTTACGAGACCGATGAGGAGCGCGAGTGCGCCGAAGGTGTCGGCGGCTATGCACGCCCGATGCCGGCCAGCTGGATGCAACGCCAGGCTCAAGCGGTGCACGAGCGCGCCAAGCAGGCGGACATCGTCATCACTACGGCGCTGATCCCGGGGCGCAAAGCGCCCACCTTGCTCAGCGCTGAAACCGTGGCGCAGATGAAGCCCGGCTCGGTGGTCATCGACCTCGCTGCGGCCCAGGGCGGCAACTGCCCGTTGACCGTCGCCGACCAGGTGGTGATGGAGAACGGCGTGACCATCGTCGGCCCGACCAACCTGCCGGCCCAGGTCGGTGCCGATGCCTCGGCACTGTACGCACGCAACCTGCTGGACTTCATGAAGCTGCTGTTCGACAAAGACGGCGCGCTGGTCATCAACCTCGAAGACGACATCGTCGCCGCGTGCCTGATGTGCCGCGACGGCCAGGTCGTGCGCAAGAACGGCTAAGGAGCACGACAATGGAAGACATGCTGATTTCCCATGGCATCTACAACCTGATCATCTTCGTGCTGGCCATCTATGTGGGTTACCACGTGGTCTGGAACGTCACCCCGGCACTGCACACGCCGCTGATGGCGGTTACCAACGCCATCTCGGCCATTGTCATCGTCGGCGCCATGCTGGCAGCTGCGCTGACCGTCACCCCAGCCGGCAAGGTGATGGGCACCCTGGCGGTGGCCCTGGCAGCCGTCAACGTGTTCGGTGGCTTCCTGGTCACCCGTCGCATGCTTGAGATGTTCAAGAAGAAAACCAAGAACGAGGCGCAGAAGTAAGCATGAGCATGAATCTGGTAACGCTCCTCTACCTCGTCGCCTCGGTCTGCTTCATCCAGGCGCTCAAGGGCTTGTCGCACCCGACCACGTCGCGGCGCGGCAACCTGTACGGCATGATCGGCATGGGGATTGCGATCCTCACGACCGTTGGCCTCATTTACAAGCTGGGCGCCGAGATCGCGACTGCCGGTATCGGCTACGTGATCGTCGGCCTGCTGGTCGGCGGTACCGCCGGTTCGATCATGGCCAAACGCGTCGAGATGACCAAGATGCCGGAACTGGTCGCCTTCATGCACAGCATGATCGGCCTGGCCGCAGTGTTCATCGCCATCGCGGCGGTGCTTGAGCCGCAATCGATGGGCATCGTCGCGAGCATCAGCGACCCGATCCCAACCGGTAACCGCCTGGAACTGTTCCTCGGCGCGGCCATCGGGGCAGTCACCTTCTCCGGCTCGGTGATCGCCTTCGGCAAGCTGTCCGGCAAGTACAAGTTCCGCCTGTTCCAAGGTGCACCGGTACAGTTCGCCGGCCAGCACAAGCTGAACCTGATCCTGGGCCTGACCACCATCGCCCTGGGGCTGCTGTTCACCTTCACCGGCCACTACAGCGCCTTCACCCTGATGCTGATACTGGCCTTCATCATGGGCGTGCTGATCATCATCCCGATCGGCGGCGCCGACATGCCGGTGGTGGTGTCGATGCTCAACAGCTACTCGGGCTGGGCCGCGGCCGGTATCGGCTTCTCGCTGAACAACTCGATGCTGATCATCGCCGGCTCGCTGGTGGGGTCCAGTGGTGCGATCCTCTCGTACATCATGTGCAAGGCGATGAACCGCTCGTTCTTCAACGTCATCCTCGGTGGCTTCGGTGGTGACACCGACGCGGGCGCGGCGCAAGGCTCCAAAGAGCAGCGCCCGGTGAAATCCGGCTCGGCCGACGACGCAACCTTCCTGTTGAGCAACGCCGACAGCGTGATCATCGTCCCGGGCTACGGCCTGGCGGTGGCCCGTGCCCAGCACGCGCTCAAGGAACTGACCGAGAAGCTGACCCACAACGGTGTGACCGTGAAGTACGCGATCCACCCCGTTGCAGGCCGCATGCCCGGGCACATGAACGTGCTGCTGGCCGAAGCCGAAGTGCCGTACGACCAGGTGTTCGAGATGGAGGACATCAACGCCGAGTTCGGCCAGGCTGACGTGGTGTTGGTGCTGGGCGCCAACGACGTGGTCAACCCGGCGGCGAAGAATGATCCGAAGTCGCCGATCGCCGGCATGCCGATCCTCGAGGCATACAAGGCCAAGACCATCATCGTCAACAAACGCTCCATGGCCAGCGGCTATGCCGGCCTGGACAACGAACTGTTCTACCTGGACAAGACCATGATGGTGTTCGGTGATGCGAAGAAGGTCATCGAGGACATGGTCAAAGCCGTGGAGTAAACTTATCCGCAACAAATTGTGCATATAAAGAAGGCCCCGGTGAGATTCCTCCCGGGGCTTTTGCGTTTTGCTGATCCAGATCAACGGCTCTATTTCCGGGCTTCTCATACGACCATGGTCGCGGGACGGGGCCGGGGTAAATCTCTAGACTGCGCTGCAGTAGCTTCAGTAGCCTGAGATAACAATCCATGTACCGTGATCGTATCCGCTTGTCCTCCCTGCACAGCAAGGTAATGAGTGCGGCTGACGCCGCTGGCCTGATCGAGGACGGCATGACCGTCGGCATGAGCGGTTTCACCCGTGCCGGCGAAGCCAAGGCCGTGCCGCATGCCCTGGCCGAACGCGCCAAGCAGTCGCCACTGAAAATCAGTCTGATGACCGGTGCCAGCCTGGGCAATGACCTCGACAAGCAGCTGACCGAGGCCGGCGTGCTGGCCCGCCGCATGCCATTCCAGGTCGACAGCACCCTGCGCAAGGCCATCAACGATGGCCAGGTCATGTTCATCGACCAGCACCTGTCGGAAACCGTCGAGCAACTGCGCAACCAGCAGCTCAAACTGCCTGACATCGCCGTGATCGAAGCCGTGGCCATCACCGAGGAAGGCCACATCGTGCCGACCACATCGGTCGGCAACTCGGCCAGCTTCGCCATCTTTGCCAAGCAAGTGATCGTCGAGATCAACCTGTCGCACAACGCCAACCTTGAAGGCCTGCACGACATTTATATCCCGACCTACCGCCCGACCCGCACACCGATCCCGCTGGTCAAGGTCGATGATCGCATCGGCAGCACCGCGATCCCGATCGACCCGGCGAAGATCGTCGGCATCGTCATCAGCGACCAGCCAGACTCGCCCTCCACCGTGCTGCCGCCGGATGACGAGACCCAGGGTATCGCCGACCACCTGATCAACTTCCTCAAGAACGAAGTGGCCGCCGGCCGCATGACCAACAAGCTCGGCCCGCTGCAGGCCGGCATCGGCAGCATCGCCAACGCGGTGATGTGCGGCCTGATCGAGTCGCCGTTCGAGGACCTGACCATGTACTCCGAAGTACTGCAGGACTCGACCTTCGACCTGATCGACGCTGGCAAGCTGAGCTTTGCCTCCGGTAGCTCGATCACCCTGTCCAGCCGCCGCAACGCCGACGTGTTCGGCAACCTGGAGCGGTACAAGGACAAACTGGTGCTGCGCCCGCAGGAGATCTCGAACCACCCTGAGGTCGTGCGCCGCCTTGGCATCATCGGCATCAACACGGCACTGGAGTTCGACATTTACGGCAACGTCAACTCCACGCACGTCTGCGGCACCCGCATGATGAACGGTATCGGTGGTTCCGGCGACTTCGCCCGCAACGCGCACCTGGCCGTGTTCGTGACCAAGTCGATCGCCAAAGGCGGGGCGATTTCCAGCGTGGTGCCGATGGTCAGCCATGTCGACCACACCGAGCATGACGTGGACATTCTGGTAACCGAGCAAGGCCTGGCCGACCTGCGTGGCCTGGCACCGCGCGAGCGGGCACGGGCGATCATCGACAACTGCGTGCACCCTGACTACCGCGCAGCGCTGAACGACTACTTCGAACGCGCTTGCCAGCGTGGCGGCCATACCCCGCACATTCTGCGTGAGGCACTGAGCTGGCACGAAAACCTCGAAGAGTGCGGGCGTATGCTCGCCAGCTGATGCAATGTCGGTCGGAACGGCCCAGTAAGGGCTGTTCACACCTGATCGCAGGCCTGCCTGCGGTCAGGCCATAACAGTTCTACCCCTTCCTGGTTGTACACCCCGCATCCACCTCACAGAAACTGTACTACTGTACTGGTTAACAGGCTTCATTGTGGCTGCTCAATTCCGAATCGCAACCCTAAATGCACTAATTTAGTGCGGACCGGTACAGTTACGTTCGTTTCGAGTGCAACAGTCGCTATAAACAGTTAACTGGGCCATCGCATTACCAATCAACTGTATCTACTGTTCTGGACAACAGAGGAGGATCATTGGCATCAGTTAAATCACTACCTAATCCCGCCATAAGCGGAAGGATGAAACATCATGGAACGTACCCTCAGTTCCGGTCTGGTCTTCGAAAACAACGCTCAGCAATCCAACGCTTCGCTGCCACTGCGCGCGCTCTCCACCCTGCTGCTCTGGCAGCGTCGCATGGCCAGCCGCCGTCAATTGGCTCGCCTGGATGCCCGCCTGCTCGCCGACGCCGGTATCAGCGAATCGCAACGTTACGAAGAGCTGAGCAAGCCTTTCTGGCGCTAAGCCCCGGTTCGCCGGCTTTGCCCGGCACCGCGAATTCCCAAACCCGTTGCAGGAGACTGCAGCGGGTTTTTTATTGCCCAGGCCCCAAGGCAGAGCCATCGGCGTGGTCACAGGTACAGTTTGATAAAAATCAAATTTAACCAAAACAGTTTGCTTGCGCACCGTTCATTAACATCCGGAAATACCGCCGCGTGATACGCTTGACTCTACAGTCTGGTAGAAACCAGATGTTCAAAGGTACCGTGACGAACCCCGTGAGCGTCCGATAAGCACCGATCCTTTTCCAGGAGTCCCCGACCATGTCCCGTAAACACCTGATTGGCGCAGCCCTGCTGCTAGGCCTGGCCGGCGCCGCGAACGCCAGCAGTTTCGTCGTCACGACCGACGCCGTAGTGCGTGCCGTTGCTGCCACCACCGACGCCACATCCGACCTGTCCTCGTCGTTCCGCGACGACAAGATCGTTCAGGCCGCCCGCGACGACGCCGCCAGCTACGTTGGCAGCGAGGGCGCGATTCGCGGTGCCCAGCTGGAAAGCGCGTTCCTGCACATCCGCTCGACCACGCCGGCCCTGCAGGCCAGCGATGCACAGCTGGCCCAGGCCATCCTGGCGCTCTGATTCACAGGCTGTAGAACACAAGCGCCAGCCCCACCGGCCGGCGCTTGCTCGCCCGCCTTCGCCGCCCCTGTTCCTGCATTAAGAAAGCCCATGCGTTATCTGTTGCCGTTGCTGTTCTCCGTAGTCGCCATGGGCACTGCCCATGCCATGGACACCACCACGCAAGGCCTGGTCATCACTGGCTATGTCACCAGCCAGGTCACGACCGCACCCTTCGACCGCAAGCTGGTCAGGCAAGCTCGCGACGATGCCGCGGCCTTTGTCGCCAGTGACGGTGCGATTCGCGGCGCACGCCTGGAAGCAGCGCTCAACGTGCTGCGTCACAACTGTGCTCATCACTCTGTCGGTGACCTTGAACTGGCAGAAGCAATTCTCGTCCAATGACAACATCTGACTCCCTGTATTCCCGGAGATGCTCCATGCGTAAACCGCTGATCGCCGCTACCCTCGGCATGCTGCTGCTGGCCGACCTGGCCCACGCACAAACTCTGGTGGCAACCAGCAATATCATCGTGCGCGCCTTTGGCCGCTCGATCGATTTCACCTCTGACACCACCACTTCCATCCGCGACTCCAAAGTTGTGCGCGAAGCCCATGACGATGCCGCCAGCTTCGTGGCCAGCAACGGTGATATCCGTGGCGCCCAGCTGGAAGCAGCCTTCAATACCCTGCGCGATCGGGTACCCGAAGCGCGCGGCGCGAGCGATCAGGTATTGGCCGAAGCCATTCTGGCGCTGTGAACCGCGTGCGTGCCTGGCTGCTCGGCTGCGCCATGACGCTGCTGGGCACGCCCGCCCTGGCTGACCTGCAGCTCGACCTGCAGGCACACGGCCTCGCCCCGCAACAGGTCCAGGCGACTCAAGCACTGCTGGATGAGGCGCTGGGCAAGCTTCCCCCCCGCTTCAAGCAACAGCTCAACCGACGCGTACTGGTCAGCTGGAGCGACAAGATGCCAGCCGATGCCTACGGCCAGGCATCGTTGGTTTCGACCCTTGAGCTCAACCGTCGCCTGCTGCCCAGCCTCACCGACGGCAGCGCCGCGCTTGAGCGCACCGATCGCCCGCATGGCACGGTGCGTGAAGAACTGCTGGCTACCGTCCTGCACGAGCTCACCCACATATACGACCGCGCCCGGCTCTGGCCCAGCGCCGAACGCGCGCTGATCGCTCGTTGCAAGCGCCAGCAAGGCACACTGGGCAAGATCGGCCTGCCCGAGGAATGCCGCAGCCAGCCAGAGCGCCGCTTCACCCTCAGCGACGACCCACGCCTGCTTGACCTTGCCGGTTGGCCGCAATACGTCGGCCGCCGCGGCGAACGAGAACAGCATAACGGCCAGTTCCTCCGCAGCCCCGACAGCTATGAGCTGAGCAGCCCCAAGGAATACATCGCGGTCAACATGGAGTATTTCCTCCTCGACCCGAGCTACGGTTGCCGGCGACCAGCCCTCAACCAATACCTGACACAGCACTTCGGCTGGGCACCACAGCAAGACCGGTGTGCCAAAGGTTTGCCATTCCTCAACGCCGGCAGCGACTTCGCTCGCCAGCCGTTGGGTGAAATCGACCCGGAGCGGGTTTACCAGGTGGACTTCCTGCTGGCCGAGGCCAACCAGAACCTGGTCAGCCGATGGGGCCACAGCATGCTGCGCCTGGTGATCTGCAAACCGGGTCGCCCCCGCGGGCCCGACTGCCGCCTGGACCTCGATCAGCATCTGGTGTTGTCATACCGCGCCTTCGTCAACGACGTTCAGCTGTCGAGCTGGGATGGCCTGGTGGGCGCCTATCCGTCGCGGCTGTTCGTGCTGCCACTTGCCCAGGTGATCGACGAGTACACCAAGACCGAGTTGCGCAGCCTGGCCTCGGTACCGCTGAAGCTCAACCGTGAAGAAACCGAAAACCTGGTGCGCCAGGCTGCCGAGATGCACTGGACCTATGACGGTAACTACTGGTTCCTATCCAATAACTGTGCCGTTGAGTCGCTGAAACTGCTGCGCAGCGGCACCGCCAATCCGCGCTTGAATGACCTCGACAGCATCATGCCCAACGGCTTGCTCGCGGTGCTGAAGGGCAGGGGGCTGGCCGATACCAGTGTGCTTGATGACCCGCGTGAAGCCTTGCGCCTGGGTTACCGTTTCGACTCCTACCGTGACCGCTATCAGGCCATGTTCGATGTGCTGAGGAAGCAACTGCCCGTCAAACAGGACAAGGTCGAGGACTGGCTGGCCCTGGATGCCGAGCAACGTCGCGGCTGGTTCTCGCAAGCCGACTTGCGCACCAGTGCCGCCTTGCTGCTGCTCGAACAGGCCAGCCTGCGCCGGCAGTTGCTGCTGGCCCAGGACGAAGTGAAGCAGCGCTACCTGAATGCCGCTGCGCTGAAAGATGGCAGCATCAGCAAGGCCGACCAGACCCTGAAGCAGATGCTTGCCAACAGTGGCTTCCTCAGCCGCCCGGCCGAGCTGCTGGAAGCCAAGGGCTATGGCCTGCCACAGCCCGATGAGCGCAAGCACCTGGAGAAGGTCAGCAGTGAGCGGCAGGCACAGCTGCTGCGGTTGAGCACCGACCTGGACAAAGAGGTGAGGGCGCTGCTTGAGCCGTCGCGGGCCAAGGAAATTGCCGCGGTGGAAGCCAACGTGAAGCAGATTGGCGTACATCTGCGGGCGCTGCACAAAGCGGCAGGGGGCCTGCAGTTGCCCTGAACGCTTCACTGGCCATTTCGCGGGTTCACCCGCGAAATGGCCAGTGAAGACAACCCGCGGCTCAAAGGCTTTCCTCTGCTTCCCCAGGCAAATGCTCATCCAGGTGTAGCCAAGGCAAGCGGCTCCCTGTCCATATGTGCCGCTGCGCCCGCACCCGCTCCGGGTGGTCCAGCGTCGCCACGGTCACATCGATACTCCCCGGGCTGTGTTCGGTCACCAATGCCACATGCGCCCCGCATTCCCCGCAGAAGTAGCGCTTGCAGCTGGCCGGCGCCACATAGCACTGCGGCCTGCCCGCCAACCACTGAAAGCCTGCGCGGGGCAGGGTGAGCCACGTCACCACCAGGCCGCCACTGACCCGCCGGCAGATCGAGCAGTGGCAATGGGCGACATCCGTGAGTTCGCCCTTCAAGCGATAGCGCAAGGCGCCGCAATGGCAGCCCCCTTCGGTTACAGCTGGCATCACCTACCTCCTGTCGCCCTTTTTCCGGCGAAAGCTGGCTGAAAGCTTACGCCCCTAGGATAGCCCCCACTACCGGCACAAGACCGGTCAGCCAGGGCACCCGGTTATTCCGCGCCCGGCCCAATCAACAACAACAATGGTGATTCTGATGTATTCCTGTGCCCGCCTTTTCGCAGTGCCCCTCCGCTTGCTCCCCGCGCAGCGCCTGACGCGCTGATCCGCCCGAATCGACTTTCCTTTCGCCGCGCCACGCCTGGAGTATTGCCATGCTGACCTTCCTCGGCTTTGCCATGGTCATCACCTTCATGTACCTGATCATGACCAAGCGCCTGTCGGCCTTGATCGCATTGATCCTGATACCGATCCTGTTCGCCCTCTTCGGTGGTTTTTCCGCCAAGATCGGCCCAATGATGCTCGAAGGCATCAGCAAGCTCGCGCCCACCGGCGTGATGTTGATGTTCGCCATCCTCTACTTTGCCTTGATGATCGACTCGGGCCTGTTCGACCCGGCCGTGCGCAAGATCCTCAAGCTGGTCAAGGGTGACCCGCTGAAAGTCTCGGTCGGCACTGCCGTACTGGCCCTGGTGGTCTCGCTCGACGGCGACGGCGCCACCACCTACATGATCTGCTGCGCCGCCATGCTGCCGTTGTACAGCCGCCTGGGCATGAGCCCGCGGATCATGGCCGGCTTGATCATTCTCGCCGGCGGGGTCATGAACATGACGCCTTGGGGTGGCCCGACTGCCCGCGCCGCCAGCGCCTTGCACGTCGACCCGTCCGACATTTTCGTGCCGATGATCCCGGCCATGGCTTTTGGCGTGCTGGCGATCCTTGCCATCGCCTATATGTACGGCAAGCGTGAACGTGCGCGGCTGGGCGAGCTGCACCTGCCTACCGACGACATCGACCACAGCGACATCACCGTCTCGCAGTTCCCCGACGCCCGCCGGCCGAAGCTGCTGTGGTTCAACGGCGCCCTGACTGCAGTACTCATGGTTGCGCTGATCGCCGGCCTGCTGCCACTGCCGGTGCTGTTCATGATTGCCTTCAGTATCGCCATGATCGTCAACTACCCGTGCCTGCAGCAGCAGAAGGACCGCATCGCCGCTCACGCCGGTAGCGTGCTGGCCGTGACCGGGCTGATCTTCGCCGCCGGTATCTTCACCGGCATCCTGTCGGGCACCGGCATGGTCGACGCCATGTCCAAGAGCCTGCTGGCGGTCATCCCTGAAGCGCTGGGCCCTTACCTGGCAGTGATTACCGCGATCGTGAGCATGCCGTTCACCTTCTTCATGTCCAACGACGCCTTCTACTACGGCGTGTTGCCCGTGCTTTCGGAAGCGGCCAGCCACTACGGCATCAGCCCGGTGGAGATGGCCCGTGCGTCGATCGTCGGGCAACCGGTACACCTGCTGAGCCCGCTGGTACCCTCGACGTACCTGCTGGTGGCACTGGCCGGCATCGAATTCGGCGACCACCAGCGCTTCACCCTCAAGTGGGCAGTACTGGTGTGCATGTGCATAATGCTCGCCGCATTGCTGATGGGCATTTTCCCGCTGTTCAGTAGTCTTTAATACAACCGCATTACCCAACCGCGATACGCCCTTGACTGGGCGTTTCGCCTTTATCGTTCGAAGGAATAAACATGGAATGGCTGACCAGCCCGGAAATCTGGGTTGCCTTTTTCACCCTCACTGCGCTTGAGATCGTTCTCGGTATCGACAACATCATCATGATCTCGATTCTGGTCAGCCGCATGCCCAAGCACATGCAGCCGCGCACCCGGATCTTCGGCCTGGCCCTGGCCATGGTCACCCGCATCATGCTGCTGCTGTCGATCACCTGGGTCATGCGCCTGACCGCCGACCTGTTCGTGGTATTCGGCCAGGGCATTTCGGGCCGCGACCTGATTCTGTTCTTCGGTGGCCTGTTCCTGCTGTGGAAAAGCTCGCAGGAGATCTACCACGGCCTGGAAGGCGAAGACGAAAGCGCGGACGAGCCGAAAGGTGCGGGCGGCAAGTTCCTCTACACCATCATCCAGATCGCCATCATCGACATCGTGTTCTCCCTGGACTCGGTGATCACCGCAGTGGGCATGGTCTCGCACGTGCCGGTGATGATCGCCGCGATCGTCGTTGCAGTGCTGGTGATGATGCTGTGCGCCGGTGCCATCAGCAACTTCATCGACAAGCATCCTTCGCTGAAGATGCTTGCGCTTTCGTTCCTGATCGTCGTGGGTACGGTGTTGATCGCCGAATCTTTCGATGTGCATGTGCCGAAGGGCTACGTCTACTTCGCCATGGCGTTCTCGCTGGGGGTGGAAGCCATCAACATCCGTATGCGCACCGCCATGGCGCGCAAACGCGGCAAGGACCAGGACGCCGTGAAACTGCGCAAGGACATTCCGGGTCAATAAGCACCTGGAGCGCAGCGAAAGGGCCCTTCGGGGCCCTTTTTCATGTCCAGGGTTTCATGACAGATATGTTTCAAATGCTTGCCGGGCATGCCAAGCTGGCGTGAGCTGCGCAAAACAACTACAGCTTGAGTAAGCACTGGATTAAAACCACCCACCCCCGGGCCAGGCTTACCGCTCCACCCATTGGCTTCGCTTCTGAAGCCCGAATCAGAAAGGGGGGCTACACCATGCTGACACTGCTCAACCTGCTCTCCGCGGTCGCCTTGCTGGTGTGGGGCACGCACATTGTTCGTACCGGCATCCTGCGGGTGTTCGGCTCCGACCTGCGTCGGGTGCTGAGCCAGAACATGGACCGCCGGCCGCTGGCTTTCATCGCCGGTATCGTGGTCACCGCCGTGGTGCAGAGCAGCAACGCCACCGCCATGCTGGTCACCTCATTCGTCGGCCAGGGGCTGATGGCCATGACCCCGGCCTTGGCGATCATGCTGGGCGCCGATGTGGGTACCGCGCTGATGGCCAGGGTGCTGACCCTCGACCTGTCCTGGCTGTCGCCCCTGCTGGTATTCCTGGGCGTTATTTTCTTTCTGTCGCGCAAGCAGACTCGCGCGGGTCAACTGGGCCGGGTGGGCATCGGCCTGGGCCTGATCATCCTGGCGCTGCAGCTGATCGTGCAGGCCGCCACACCAATCACCCATGCCCAAGGCATGAAAGTGCTGTTCGCCTCGCTCACCGGGGACATCCTGCTCGATGCGCTGGTCGGCGCGCTGTTCGCCATGGTCTCGTATTCCAGCCTGGCAGCGGTGCTGCTGACCGCAACCCTGGCCGGTGCCGAAGTGATCAGCCTGCCCGTGGCCATCGGCCTGGTGGTCGGCGCCAACATCGGCAGCGGGTTGCTGGCCTTCATCAGCACCAGCATGCAGAACGCTGCAGGCCGACGTGTGGCGCTGGGCAGCCTGCTGTACAAGCTGATCGGCCTGCTGCTGATCATCCCGGTGCTGCACCCATTGGTGGACTGGATGGACTCGCTGAGTTTCAGCCCACAGGAACTGGTGATCGGCTTCCACCTGCTCTACAACACGCTGCGCTGCCTGATCATGCTGCCCACGGTCAAACCCATGGGCCGCCTGTGCAACACCTTGCTGCCGGAGCGCGAGAACGGTAACGGCCAGGTACGGCCCCGCCACCTCGATGCCTCGGCGCTGACCACGCCCAGCCTGGCCCTGGCCAACGCCGCGCGCGAAACCCTGCGCCTGGGCGATATCGTCGACAGCCTGCTCGAAGCCATGCTCAGTGCCCTGCGTGGCACCCAGACGGCGCTGCCTCAGCAGGTGCGCGCACTGGGCGAGGACGCCGAAGCCCTGTACAGCGCCATCAAACTGTACCTGGCGCAGATGCCACGGGAAGACCTCAGTGACCAGGACAACCGGCGCTGGGCCGAAATCATCGAACTGGCAATCAACCTGAAGCTCGCCTGCGACCTGATCGAGCGCATGCTGCGCAAGGTGCAGCAGCAGAAGACCAGCCAGCGCCGGGAGTTTTCCCAGGTCGGCCTGGAAGAACTCACTGGCCTGCAAGAGCAACTGCTGTCCAATTTACGCCTGGGCCTGTCGGTATTCCTCAGTGCCGACCCGCAAAGCGCACACTTGCTCCTGCGTGAAAAACGCCGTTTCCGTGCGCAGGAAAGGCGCCTGGCCCACGCCCACGTCAGCCGTTTGCAGCGCAAGGTAGTGCAAAGTATCGAAACGAGTTCGCTACACTTGGGGCTGATCGCCGACATGAAGCGGTTGAACTCTTTGTTCTGCAGCAGTGCCTATGTGGTACTAGGAGGGTCTGACACCGGTGGGCTGATGCTCGACACTGCACCGGATGAAGCTCGCCAGCCCTGATCTCGCACACCTGGAGACCCAAGCTCGCCCATGCGTTGCCTGATATTCGTTTGCCTACTGATCTGCAGCCTGCCCTCACATGCCCTCGATCGCTCGCGGGTCGAAGGCTACCTGTTGCCCAATGGCCTGCAGGTCATCCTCAAATCCGGCTACGAACGGGACCATGTGGCGATACGCCTGGTAGTCGGCGTGGGCCTGGACGACTTCGAGTGCGAACAGAAAGAGCTGCCGCACCTGCTCGAGCACCTGCTGTTCAGTGGCATCGACGAAACGGGCGAGGGCGGCCTGGAAGAACGCCTGCAAGCCCTGGGCGGCGAGTGGAATGCCTATACCAGCAGCGCCGACACCACATTCGTCATCGAAGCCCCGGCGCGTAACCAGCGCAAGGTGCTCGACCTGCTGCTGGCAGTGATCCGCGACACCCGCATCGACGCCAAGTCGCTGGCCACGGCCAAGCGCATCATCGAGCGCGAGGACGGCGGCCACTACGGCCACCTGCAGCGTTGGCTGGACCGCCAGGACATCGGTCACCCCGCCAGCGACCAACTGGCCACCGAGCTGGGCTTGAAATGCCCGGAACGCTCCAACCTCGACGACATGACGCTGGAACAGGTGCAGACGCTGCGTGATCGCTGGTACGCCGCCAACAACATGACCCTGATCATGGTCGGCGGCCTCGATCGCCTGTTGCCGGCCTACCTCGACCGCACCTTCGGCGAGCTGCCCGCCACCGAGCCGGAGGAGCGCCGCAACCTCGAAAGCATCAGCCAGCAGGCCGAGCAGCGTCGCGACCTGACCCGCGGCGTGCTGGGTGACAGTGTCAAACTGCATTGGCTGTTCATCGAACCGGTACTGGACAACGACCACCAACCGACCCTCGACCTGCTTTCGCGCTACCTGGACTGGGCCCTTTACGACCAGCTGCGGCTGCGCAACGGCTTGTCCTATGGGCCTTCGGTGCAGCGCGAGAGCTTCGGCGACAGCGGCATGCTCAGCCTCAATGCCGACCTTGAGCGCGACGATATCGACGCGGCGGTCAAGGTGATGCAGCAGCTGTTCGACCACTTGCGCAAGGAAGGCCTCGATGCGGATACCTTCGCCCGCATCAAGGAAGCCGCCGTGGCCAAGGAAAGCTGGGGCACCCAGGGCAACAGCGCGCTGGCCGACTACTACTGGGGGGCGCTCAACAACTACAGCAACGGCCGCTTTACCGACCCCGCGCGGCAACTGCG
Organism: Pseudomonas sp. LFS044; assembly: GCF_047978245.1. Taxonomy (NCBI): domain Bacteria; kingdom Pseudomonadati; phylum Pseudomonadota; class Gammaproteobacteria; order Pseudomonadales; family Pseudomonadaceae; genus Pseudomonas; species Pseudomonas sp. LFS044. Next base: position 238,489 of record NZ_JBFPFX010000004.1, on the reverse strand, counting down.
CCAGGTCAGCCTGGAGCAGGCCAACGATGCCTTGAAGGAACTGCTCAAGGATGAAGGCTATCTGCGCATCGAGAAGCCCTTGCTGGGGTACGACGAGCTGTATGGGCTGATTGCTCTGGTCGTGGGTGTGATTCTGGCTGCCGGGCTGTTGGGTCGGCGGCGCCATACCCCTCAACCACCGAGCGGTGCTACACGGGAGCGGTGATTCAGCGGTATCCTTTCGCCGGTACCGGCCCTTTCGCGGGTAAGCCCGCTCCCACAGGTAGTGCACCAGCCTTCAGAGCAGTGCAGCGCCTGTGGGAGCGGGCTTGCCCGCGAAGGGGCCGGCACAGCCACCTCTTTAGCCTGTTGCAGACCCATGCCCCCAATCCCCCATTTCGTCCAGCGCGTCATCGAGCTGCTCAAACGCTACCCCGGCGTTATCGCGCTCGGCGGCTTCCTTTCCGGTATCGGCAGCTTCATCCTGGTCGACCGCCAGGCCAGCCTCGCCAGTTGGGTCGCCATTCTCATGCTGGTCAGCTGGATCTGGCTGATGCTGGAGAACACCCTCACCGGCCTGTTCGCCCGCACTTTCAAACGCGAGATCCCCCAGCCGCTGCTGCGCTATGCAACACAGATGATCCACCAGGAAAGTCTGTTCTTCGTTCTGCCGTTCTTTTTCATCACCACCACCTGGAACAGTGGGCAACTGGTGTTCACCGGTCTGCTGGCTGCCGCCGGGCTGGTTTCGATCGTCGACCCGCTGTACTACAAATGGCTGGCCCCACGGCGCTGGCTGTTCCTCGCGCTGCATACCCTGACGTTATTCGCCGCACTGCTCACCGCGCTGCCGATCATTCTGCACCTGACCACAGCGCAAAGCTTCAAGCTGGCATTGATTGCCGCCATGGCGCTGTCGTTCCCAAGCCTGGCCAGCAGCTTCCCGATCAACACCTGGCGCCGCGGCGTGGCGCTGGTACTGGTGACCCTGGCAGTCGGCGGAGGCGGTTGGCTGATGCGCTCATGGGTACCACCGGCCACGTTGTGGATGACCGAGGTGGCAGTCAGTACCGAGGTGTTGAACCGCCAACCCGGCGAGTCACTGGACGAAATTGCCGCCAGCCGTATCCGCAGCAGCGGCCTCTATGCCTACACCGCCATCAACGCACCGCGTGGCCTCAACGAGCGCATTTACCACGTGTGGCAGAAAGACGGGCAGGAAGTCGACCGTATCGCCCTGGATATCCACGGCGGGCGCAAAGAGGGGTACCGGGCCTGGACCCACAAACAGAACTTCCCGCCCAACCCTGTGGGTAAATGGCAGGTGCGGGTACTGACCGAGGACGGCCAGGTAATCGGCGTGCTGCGCTTCAAAGTGATCGACGACGCAGCGGCCAAGTGAGGTAAAAGGGGCCGCAAGGCGGCCCCGATCATTCAGCACATTTTCAACAAACCCCGCCATGCCTGCTGCGCTATGATCAGCCTCTACGCCAACGCGCGCAGTCAGATGCATGGAGCCTATGACCACCCCCAGCGCCACCCTGGACACCAGCAGCCAACCAGCCTGCCTGCGCATTGCCGGTGACTGGACCCTGGCCCATTACGCCAACCTCAAGCGCGACAGCGAACGCCTGCGCACGCAATATGGCGCCGACGCCGTCGCCGACCTCAGCCAGCTGGGCCGCCTGGACACTGCCGGCGCCTCGCTGCTGGCTGAACTGCTCGGCTCCGAACGCCTGTCGCACTGCACCAACGATTTGCCCGACGCCAGCCGCGCCTTGCTCAAGAACGTCTACTGCTCGGTGCAGGACTACTGCATCCCGGTCAAACAGCCAGAGAGGCCTGTGCTGCTTCTGCTGCTCGAACGTATCGGCCGCGCCGTCAACACCCTGTGGCAAGACACCCTGCAGCTGCTCGGCTTCGTCGGTCTGATCCTCGAAACCCTGCTGCGCCGCGCCCTGCAGCCACACCGTTGGCGGCTGACGCCAGTCGTCTCGCATATCGAACAGACGGGCCTGGATGCCGCGCCGATCGTGGCGTTGCTGACGTTTCTGGTGGGCGCTGTGGTTGCCTTCCTCGGCGCCACGGTCTTGGCGGACTTCGGCGCGACCGTGTTCACCGTCGACCTGGTGGCGTTTTCGTTTTTGCGTGAATTCGCCGTGTTGCTGACGGCCATCCTCATGGCCGGCCGTACAGCCAGCGCCTTCACGGCGCAGATAGGCTCGATGAAGGCCAACGAGGAAATCGACGCCATCCGCACCTTGGGCCTGAACCCGATCGAACTGCTGGTGGTACCGCGGGTGCTGGCACTGCTGATTTCCCTGCCGCTGCTGACCTTCGTCGCGATGATCTGCGGCATCGTTGGCGGCGCCGTGGTCTGCGCGCTGACACTGGATATTTCGCCGGCGATGTTCCTGTCGCTGCTGCAAAGCGACATCGGCGTGCAGCACTTCATCGTCGGCCTGGCCAAGGCACCGTTCTTCGCCTTTCTGATCGCCTCCATCGGCTGCCTTGAGGGCTTCAAGGTCAGCGGCAGCGCAGAATCGGTCGGCGCGCACACCACATCCAGCGTGGTCCAGTCGATTTTCGTGGTCATCGTGCTGGATGCGGTGGCTGCGCTGTTCTGCATGGAGATGGGCTGGTGAATGGCCGGGAAGCAGTGATCGAGGCGCGAGGCATCTGCAACCGTTTCGGTAGCCAGAGCGTGCACGAGAACCTGGACCTGGACCTGTACCGTGGCGAAATCCTCGCCGTGGTCGGCGGCTCGGGCAGCGGCAAATCAGTGCTGCTGCGCAGCATCATCGGCCTGCGTCGGCCGAATGAAGGGCAGATCAAGGTGTTCGGCGAAGACCTGGCCGGCCTGCGCGAGGAACAGCGTTCGCTGGTCGAGCGGCGTTTTGGCGTGCTGTTCCAGAAGGGTGCGTTGTTCTCCTCGCTGACCGTTACCGAAAACGTGGCACTGCCGCTGATCGAACATGCCGGCCTGTCGCGCGCCGATGCAGAACACCTGGCCGGGGTAAAGCTGGCCCTGGCCGGCCTGCCGATTTCCGCCGCCGATAAATACCCTTCGTCGTTGTCCGGCGGCATGATCAAGCGCGCTGCGCTGGCCCGGGCGCTGGCCCTGGACCCGGACATCCTGTTCCTCGACGAACCCACCGCCGGCCTCGACCCGATCGGCGCTGCGGCCTTCGACCAACTGATCCTCACCCTGCGCGATGCCTTGGGCCTGAGCGTGTTTCTCATCACCCACGACCTGGACACCCTGTACACCATCACCGATCGCATCGCGGTGCTGTCGCAGAAGAAGGTGCTGGTGGCCGGCCCCCTGGCCGAGGTCGAACAGACCAACGACCCGTGGATTCACGAATACTTTCACGGCCCACGCGGGCGCGCAGCCGAACACGCCGCCGCCAGTGCCAGGCAGGAGCGCTGAACAATGGAAACCCGAGCTCATCACGTACTTATCGGCCTGGTCACCGTACTGGTGGTGGTTGGCGCCATGCTGTTCGGCCTGTGGCTGGCCAAGTCCAGCGTCGACGATGCCTTCAAGGATTACGAAGTGGTCTTCAACGAAGCCGTCTCGGGCCTGTCCCGTGGCAGCCCGGTGCAATACAACGGTATCAAGGTGGGCGACGTCTCCACCCTGCGGCTGGACCCCAAGGACCCGCGCCGGGTGCTGGCGCGGGTGCGCCTGAGCGGCGACACACCGGTCAAGGAAGACACCCAGGCCAAGCTGACCTTGGCCGGGGTGACCGGCAACTCGTTCATCCAGCTCAGCGGCGGCACGCCACAAAGCCCCGAGCTCAAGGGCAAAGACGGCAAGCTGCCGGTGATCGTCGCTTCGCCGTCACCGATCTCGCGCCTGCTCAACGACAGCAGCGACCTGGTCACCAACATCAACCTGCTGCTGCACAACGCCAACCAGATGTTCTCGGAGAGCAATATCGACCGGTTGAGCAACACCCTGGCCAACCTCGAGCAAACCACCGGTGCCTTCGCCAACCAGAAGGGCGGTATTTCCGAGGCCATCGAACAGCTGGGCCTGGTCGGTAAACAGGCCAACGCCACATTGGCCGAAACCCAGGCACTGATGCGCAACGCCAACGGCTTGCTTGGCACTCAGGGCAAGCAGGCCATTGGCAGCGCCGAACAGGCCATGCAATCGCTGGCGGCCAGCACCGCAACCATCAACAGCCTGCTCAACGATAACCGCCAGTCCATCGACGATGGCGCGCAAGGCCTCAACCAGCTGACACCGGCAATCCGTGAACTGCGCGAAACGCTCAATTCGCTCAAAGGCATTTCCCGGCGCCTGGAGGCTGACCCGAGCGGCTACTTGCTCGGCCGTGACAACAACAAGGAGTTCCAGCCATGAACCTGTCGCTGCGCCTGCTGGCCTTGGCGGCCGCGCTGAGCCTGACCAGTGCCTGCTCGATCCTGCCGCAAAGCGAGCCTGTGGATATCTATCGCCTGCCGGTCAACCAGGCCAGCCACAGCGCCACCCCTGTAGACTGGTCGCTGCGCCTGAACAAGCCTCTGGCCAGCGAAACGCTGGCTGGGCCGCGCATTGCGGTGATCCCCCAGGGCGATGTGCTCAGCAGCTACAAAGGCGCGCGCTGGAGCGACCCGGTGCCACTGCTGGTGCGCAACCGCCTGCTCGATGGTTTCCAGCGTGACGGCCGCGTACAGCGGCTGAGCGCCGACGACAGCAACCTGCAGGCCGACTATGAGCTGGCCGGCGAGCTGCAGGCGTTCCAGAGTGAGTACCGAGCCGGCGGCGCGGTGGAAGTGGTGATCCGCTATGACGCGCGGCTGGTCCAGGGCCGGAGCCAGCGCATCCTTGCCAGCAAACGCTTCGAGGTGCGCCAGCCGTTGGCCGATACCCAGGTGTCAGCCGTAGTAGCCGGCTTTGGCGCGGCCAGCGATCAACTGGCCGGGCAGGTGGTGAACTGGACCGTGGCGCAGAGCGTTCAGGCTCAGGCGAAGAACCAGTAGCAGACGAAGATCGCCGCGATCACCCCGGACAATTCGGCCAGCAGCGCACAGCCTACCGCGTGGCGCACGCGCTGGATGCCGACAGCACCGAAGTACACGGCCAGCACGTAGAAGGTGGTTTCGGTGCTGCCCTGGATGGTCGCTGCCACCAGCGCCGGGAAGCTGTCCACGCCGTGGGTCTGCATGGTCTCGATCAACATCGCCCGGGCGGCGCTGCCAGAGAACGGCTTGACCAACGCGGTCGGCAGGCCCTCTACGAAGCGGGTGTCCATGCCCATCCAGTTGACCGCGTGGCGAATACCGTCCAGCGCCAGCTCAAGGGCGCCGGAGGCACGCAGTACGCCGACCGCCACCAGCATCGCCACCAGGTAGGGCAACAGGCTCTTGGCCACGTCAAAGCCTTCCTTGGCCCCCTCGACAAAGGCTTCATACACCTTCACCCGTTTCAGCGCGCCGATCACCAGGAACAGGATGATCACCCCGAACAGCGTGAGGTTGCCCAGGATCGACGACAGGCTGGCCAGCGCCGCGGCCGACAGGGTTCCCAGGAAGGCCATGAAGCCGCCCAGCAGCAGAGCGCCAGGGATCATGTAGGCCAACACCACCGGGTCCCACAGGCGCAGGCGCTGCATCACCGCCACCGACAGCAGGCCGACCAGGGTCGAAACGCTGGTAGCCAGCAGAATCGGCAGGAACACCAGCGTCGGGTCGGTGGCGCCTTGCTGGGCGCGGTACATGAAGATGGTCACCGGCAGCAGGGTCAGCGATGAGGCATTGAGTACCAGGAAGAGAATCTGCGCATTGCTGGCGGTGGTGCTGCTGGGGTTGAGCTCCTGCAGCGCCCGCATCGCCTTGAGGCCGATCGGCGTGGCGGCGTTGTCCAGGCCCAGGCCGTTGGCAGCGAAGTTCATGGTGATCAGGCCCAGCGCCGGGTGGCCGGGCGGCACTTCTGGCATCAGCCGGGCGAACAGGGGGCCCAGGGCTTTGGCCAGCCATTCGACGATGCCGGCCTTCTCGGCGATCTTGAGAAAGCCCAGCCACAGCGTCAAGGTACCGAACAGCAGGACCATGACCTCTACCGAGAGCTTGGCCATGGCGAAGATACTCTCGACCATCGCGGCGAAGATGCCAGCGTTGCCACCCACCAGCCATTGGGCCAGGGCAGAGACGGCCGCCACCAGGAAAAAGCCGAGCCAAAGGCCGTTGAGCATCCGATTGTTCCCCCTGAAAAGTGGCTGAATGATAACCGGTTTAGCCTGTACCGGCCTCATCGCCGGCAAGCCGGCTCCCACAGTTGTTGCACTGCCCTGAGGCTCCGTGGGGTAGCTGTGGGAGCCGGCTTATTGCACTGCCCTCGGGCAGTAGGGTACCTGTGGGAGCCGGCTTGCCGGCGATGAGGCCCATACAGACAACAAAAAGCCCCGACAAGTCGGGGCTCTCTGTTCAACACATCAGGTTCAGCGCTTGGCGGTTTCGCCTACCACGGCTGCTTCCTTCTTGTCCGCCATCAGCGAGGCGTAGTACTGCTCGCCCTTGGCGGCGTCGTACATGCCTTCCCAACGAGCGATTACCAGCGCTGCCAGGGCATTGCCGATCACGTTCAGCGCGGTACGCGCCATGTCCATGATACGGTCGACACCGGCGATGAACGCCAGGCCTTCCAGCGGGATGCCTACGCTGCCCAGGGTCGCCAGCAGGACCACGAACGATACGCCCGGCACACCGGCGATCCCCTTGGAGGTCACCATCAGGGTCAGCACCAGCAGCAGTTGCTGGCTCCAGGACAGGTCGATGCCATACAGCTGGGCGATGAAGATCGCCGCGATGCTCTGGTACAGCGTCGAGCCGTCGAGGTTGAACGAGTAACCGGTCGGTACCACGAACGAGCAGATCGACTTCGGCGCACCGTACTTCTCCATCTTCTCGATCACGCGCGGCAGCACGGTCTCGGAGCTGGAGGTGGAGTAGGCGAGGATCAGCTCATCTTTCATGATGCGCATGATCTTGATCACCGAGAAGCCGAACAGGCGCGCCACCAGGCCCAGCACCATGAAGGCGAAGAAGGCGATGGCGAAGTACACCAGTAGCACCAGCTTGGCCAACGGCAGCAGCGAGCTGAAGCCGAAGTTGGCAACGGTTACCGCGATCAGGGCGAACACGCCGATCGGGGCGTAGTTCATGATCATGTGGGTGACCTTGAACATGGTCTCCGACACGCCCTGGAAGGTACGCACCAGCGGCTCGCGCAGGTCTGCCTGCAGGCTCGACAGGCCCAGGCCGAACAGTACCGAGAAGAAGATGATCGGCAGCATTTCGCCACGCATCAACGCCGCGAAGATGTTGGACGGGATCAGGTTGAGCAGGGTCTCGATGAACGCATGCTCATGCTGCACTTCGGCGGCAGTCGCCTGGTATTTGGAGATGTCGACGGTGCCCAGGGTGCTCATGTCGATGCCGGCGCCTGGGTGGAACAGGTTGGCCAACACCAGGCCGACGACGATGGCGATGGTGGTCACCACCTCGAAGTAGAGGATGGTCTTCAGGCCGATGCTGCCCAGTTTCTTCGCGTCGCCAACCCCGGCGATGCCCACGATCAGCGACGAAATCACGATCGGGACGACGATCATCTTGATCAGGCGAATGAAGATGTCACCGGCGGGTTGGAGGACGTTACTGATCCACCAGGCCTTTTCCGCACTGAAGTGGTTCAGCAGCGCGCCGATTGCAACGCCCAGGACCAGACCGATAACGATCTGCCAGGCGAGGCTCAGTTTTGCCTTCTTCATGTCTTTACCCTTTGTTCTAGTGGTCACGGGCACCGACCGGAAAAACGCATAACAGAGCCGTTGGCAACGCCGCGGGCAGCTAGGAGCTTCCGTCCGGAGACCTCATGTAAGGACACCGCGAGCGAGCGACAAGGCGCTCGGGCCAGCGAAAAGGCGGCAACTATTGCGATGGCAAAGGATGAAATCTAATGCCGGAAGCGTATACCCCATACCGATTACGCATACTGATCTGCGTCAAAATGAGGCAGCTGCAAGTCATTGATTTATAACGTTCGGAATCCCGAACAAGAGCAAAGCGCCATTTTCAGGCAGATTTGGCAGTGCTCGAAAGGGTCTCGGGATGGCTTGTTCGACAATCCGAATGGCTGAAATGCCGCTTGCGCGATAGCCGGATTGGACGAAAAAAATTTGATGTACGGTCGAGACAAAATGTGTCTCAAGAGGAAAAACCTGAAAGGTGGGATGGTAATGCGAGATGGCACCTCGGAAGCCAGGCCCGGTTACGTATGAAACATACGCCTGACCTGAAACTTCCGATTTTGCCTTTCCTGACCCGGCCCATTGCTGGAGGCACTCCCTGTACCCCTAGGCCACTCCGATCCTGTAACAATCAGAACAGCCCGACCCCTTGGTCATGTGCCACCCCTCCTCGAGGCGGCGCATCATAGAAGCGAGAAATATAGAAAGGTTCCGCTTCTATTACGTGACAGTGCGCGACCGTTCGTCCTTGAAGGTCAGTACCACTTCGGGTCGCGCTTGAGTTGCTCCTGCAACATGGCCTTCATGCCATCATCAGGCTCACCCAGCCAACGGTATTGCGCGTGGCGGGTTGGCGACTTGTCACTCGGCAGGCCTTCGGGTACCTCGACGAGCATCCCGTAAGCATCATCCTTGTCCCAACTGAACGCCACGATAAGGCGTTTGTATGTGCACTTGTCCTGGGCCTCGCACAGCGGACCTACCAGATACTTGTCGCCATCCTCGGTCACTGCCGACATCTGCTCCTGGGCACTGCCAGTCAGATTGATCACCCAGTCGGGCAGGCGTTCCTCGCCTTTGATCGCGTCCTGCCATGTTTCCCGGTACTCCGGGTCCGAGCCGAGCAACTGGTCGACTCGAACCTGGCCGTCATTGGCCGCCATCGCCGCTGCGCTGCCACCCAACAGCAGGGCGGCAGCCACGGCTTTGCAAAGCTTCCTGCTCATCTTCAACCTCGACCACGTCCAAAGAAGAAGGAGGCTACGAACAGGACCAGGAAGACAATGAACAGGATCTTCGCGATACCCGTAGCGGCGCCAGCGATACCACCGAAGCCCAGAACGGCGGCGACAATGGCGATGATGAGGAAAGTGATAGCCCAACTCAGCATGATGCTTCTCCTTTCTTTTTTGAAATAGATCCGGTCACAGCGTCCTAGAACACCCAGCGTTGCTGAGGCACGACGTTTTCAACGGTGGCCGGCGAGGTGTTGGCCGAAGGCAGCGGTTGGGCTGCTTTCACCAATGTATTGGCACGGGTCGCCTGGATCTGCGTCAGCAGCGCGGTCTGCGCTGCAACCTGATCAGCCAGTCGCGCGGTCTGCCAGCTGTAATAAAAAAGGCCTGCGGCCAAAGTCAGCAGCAGCGCCATTCCAATCAAAAGGAACTGGCGCAGGGGCAGTGCGGCGATCTGCGAACGGTTGACGGATTGGCGGTTCATGCCGGCTTCTCCTGCTGTAATTTTTCTATTCAAACCTGAACAGGTAATTGCAGCCTGCGTGCCAGCCTTTGATATTCAATAAAACCCTTATATATCAGGGACTTATGTAATGAGCAGATGGCACTGGAGGACGTATCCTGCACGATGCCCTCCCTGGCGTCGTGCGAATTGCACGACTCAGCCTTCCACCTTGGTCGCAACCTTGAGCAGATCGGCGTCTACACCCCGTACGCCGATGATCTGCCGAGCGATCTCCGTCGCAATGGTTTTCTGCTCACTACTGACCACCTCGCCCGATAGCCGGACCATGCCGTCGGCGCTGGCCACCTTGATATTCAGGCCATCGAGATTGCGGCTGAAGCGGAAGCTGTTCTGGATCTTGTCGACGACCCAGCTGTCACTCGGCTGCGGCCCCGATGGCGCACCGACCGGGTTTTCCCGCGCCTTGGCCATGGCCGCGGTGTCCAGGCTGACAAGGTTGTTGACCAGGTGCACACCATCGGTGGTACGCGCCACCACGCCCGCAAGCTCCTTGGCTTCGGGGCTGTCGACCTTGCCGCGCAAGGTCACCACACCTTCACTGCTCTGGACCTCGATGGCCGCTTTTTCGGTGATGCGGCTCCACAGCAAGCGTGCGCGGATAACGGCAGCCAGGGTCGCGTCCTCCAGCCGCTGTGCGTAAGCACGAAGCTCAAGCGGGCGCTCGACCAGCCCCGCATTGACCCGCAACTGGTTGTCGACCTGCTCGATGCCCCGGGTAGCCTGAGCCACATGCTCGGCCAACTGGCGCTCGACTTCATTCTCGACCTCGCCCGTCAGCCGGGCCCGCTGCCCATCCACCTGCACCTCGATACGAAAGGGGTTGAGCATGCGGTTGAGTGACAGCGCTGTTTGCAGGGAGCCTTCCAGGCGGGCGTCCTGGACCGGGTCGGCGAAAGCGGGTGCGCAAATGGACAGCAGGCTGGCCGTCAATACAGCCGTTCGGGTGAAAAAGGGCATGACTGCACTCCTTTTGTAGGCAAAATCTGAAAATCCTCGCAACCAATGTGCCACCCCATCGCTCTAACAAAATCATCGAGATATCACGGGTTCACGGCGGTATTTGGCCATTGGCTAGCATGCAAAGGACAGAATCCTTCAGAATTGACCATGCAACTTGCCCGATTTTTCCCACACTAAATGAAGATCTTTCCTAAAGGAGCGCAGCAAATGGAATCAGCCCAGGACAATCAAGGCCGCATTCTGCTGGTGGATGACGAGTCCGCGATCCTGCGCACCTTCCGTTATTGCCTCGAGGACGAAGGCTACAGCGTAGCCACGGCCAACAGCGCCGCGCAGGCCGAAGCCTTGCTGCAGCGCCAGGTGTTCGACCTGTGCTTCCTCGACCTGCGCCTGGGCGAGGACAATGGCCTGGACGTCCTGGCGCAGATGCGCATCCAGGCGCCGTGGATGCGGGTAGTGATCGTCACCGCCCACTCGGCGATCGATACTGCGGTCGATGCCATCCAGGCCGGCGCCGCCGATTACCTGGTCAAGCCCTGCAGCCCCGACCAGCTTCGCCTGGCCACCGCCAAACAGCTGGAGGTGCGCCAGCTGTCTGCCCGCCTTGAAGCCCTGGAGGGTGAAGTACGCAAGCCCAAGGACGGCCTCGACTCGCACAGCCCGGCGATGATGGTCGTGCTGGAAACCGCGCGCCAGGTGGCGACCACCGACGCCAACATCCTCATCCTCGGCGAGTCGGGTACCGGTAAAGGCGAACTGGCCCGCGCCATTCACAGCTGGAGCAAGCGCGCGCGCAAGGCCTGCGTGACCATCAACTGCCCATCGCTGAATGCCGAACTGATGGAGAGCGAGCTGTTCGGCCACACACGCGGCGCCTTTACCGGTGCCAGTGAGAGTACGCTGGGCCGCGTCAGCCAGGCCGACGGCGGCACGCTGTTCCTCGACGAAATCGGCGACTTCCCCCTGGCCCTGCAACCCAAGTTGCTTCGTTTCATCCAGGATAAAGAGTACGAGCGGGTAGGCGACCCGGTGACCCGCCGCGCCGATGTGCGCATCCTCGCGGCGACCAACCTCAACCTCGAAGAGATGGTCCGCGAAAGCCGCTTCCGGGAAGACCTGCTGTACCGCCTCAACGTCATCACCTTGCACCTGCCACCACTGCGCGAGCGCAGTGAAGACATCCTGACCTTGGCCGACCGCTTCCTGGCACGCTTCGTCAAGGAGTACTCCCGGCCGGCCCGAGGGTTCAGCGAAGAAGCCCGCGCCGCGCTGCTCAATTACCGCTGGCCGGGCAATATCCGTGAGCTGCGCAACGTGGTCGAGCGCGCCAGCATCATCTGCCCGCAGGAACGCGTAGAAATCAGCCACCTGGGCATGGGCGAGCAACCGGCTGGCAATGCACCTCGCGTCGGTGCGGCGCTGAGCCTGGATGAGCTGGAGCGCGCCCACATCGGAGCGGTACTGGCTGCCAGCGACACCCTCGACCAGGCTGCCAAGACCCTGGGCATCGATGCCTCGACCCTGTATCGCAAGCGTAAGCAGTACAACCTATGAGATTGCAAATGAAGCTGCGCACGCGGCTTTTTCTCAGCATTTCGGCGCTGGTGACAGTCGCCTTGCTAGGCCTGATGCTGGGCCTGATCAGCGTGCTGCAGATGGCCACCGTGCAACAACAATCCGTGCGCGACACCACCCACGCGCTGGAAATCGGCCTGAAACTGCGCCAAAACCTGGGCGAGCAGCTGACCCTGATGCTCGACGAAGACACCGCGCCTGATAGCCTGCGTGCGCTGCAGGACAACTTCCAGGCGCAACTGAATCAGGGCCTGGAAAACGGCGGCGAGCGCACCGGTTTCAGCAAGGCCAGCAGCAACTACCAGACATTCCTGCAGGCCTACCGCGACAGCCCGTCGCCGGCTCGCAGCATGGGCATCGATCAGCCACTGGGGGCTGCTTTCAATCAGGTGCGTACCGACCTGATCGACTCCCACAAGCAGGCCCTCGACCACATCACCCGCAGCGAAGAGCAAACCCGCGACCGGGCCTTGCTGGTCAGCGGCGTGCTCGGCTTGATGGGCCTGGTGGTGCTGGTGCTGGGTTTCATCACAGCGCACAACATCGCCCGCCGCTTTGGCCAACCCATCGAAGCCCTGGCCAAAGCCGCAGATCAACTGGGCCGAGGCGACTTCGATGTGACCTTGCCAGTGACGCAGGCGGTCGAGCTTAATCAGCTCACCCGGCGCTTCGGGATGATGGCCGATGCGCTGCGCAAGCACCAGGCTACCAACGTGGATGAACTGCTGGCCGGCCAGCAACGCCTGCAGGCCGTGCTCGACAGCATCGACGATGGTTTGCTGATCATCGACCGCCAAGGGCAGCTCGAGCATCTCAACCCGGTTGCCCAGCGCCAGCTCGGCTGGAGCAACAGCCGGGTGGGCAGTGGCCTTGCCGAGGCTCTGCAACGCCCTGAGCTGGAGCAACAGCTGCGCCAGGTACTGCGGGGCGGCAGCCTGGATCGCCCACCCGACGACCTGAGTATCGAGGTCGATGAAGAGTCACGCTTGCTGACCTATAGCCTGACCCCGGTCAGCCACCCGCAAGGGCCGATTCTCGGCGCTGTCATGGTGCTGCACGATGTAACCGAGCAGCGCGCGTTCGAGCGTGTGCGCAGCGAGTTCGTGCTGCGCGCCTCGCACGAACTGCGTACCCCGGTCACCGGCATGCACATGGCATTCGGGCTGTTGCGCGAGCGGGTGAAGTTCCCGCCCGAGGCCCGCGAGAATGACTTGCTGGATACCATCGGCGAAGAAATGCAGCGCCTGACTCAGCTGATCAACGACCTGCTCAACTTCTCGCGCTACCAGAGCGGGCTGCAAAAACTCGAACTTGCACCCTGCGCCATAGATGATTTGCTTGAGCGCGCCCAGATACGCTTTGGCGAACACGCCGCGAGCAAGCAGATTGAACTGATCAAGGCGCTGGAACCGCCGCTGCCGCGCATCCAGGCGGATGTCGCGCAACTCGACCGCGTGCTCGACAACCTGTTGCACAACGCCGTTCGCCACACCCCCAGCGGTGGGCGGATTCGCCTGCACGCAAGGCGCCACGGGGAACGGGTGATCGTCAGTGTCGAGGATAACGGCGAGGGTATCGCCTATGGGCAGCAGGGGCGCATCTTCGAGCCCTTTGTGCAGGTTGGGCGCAAGAAAGGCGGGGCCGGGCTGGGGTTGGCGCTCTGCAAAGAGATCGTGCAGTTGCACGGCGGGCGCATGGGCGTGTTTTCCCGGCCAGGGCAGGGGACGCAGTTCTACATGGCGCTGCCGGTTTGACGATGACGCGCAGGGGATGCATGAGCCTCACACTCAAGGCTCATCATCGATCCGTTGCCTGCGCACCTGCCGCCCACGGGTTACCAGCTCGACGAACTGTCGGGCATTGAGCGGGTGGGCGAACAACCAGCCCTGCCCGTAATTGACGCCCTCGCTGTTCAGCAGCACCGCCTGGGCTTCACATTCGATACCCTCGGCGATTACCCGCAGATGAAGGTCGTGGGCCATGCGAATGATGTGCGGTGCCACGCCACTGCTGGCAGCGTCATGGCCAAGTGCGTCGATAAAAGCCTTGTCGATCTTCAAGCAGTCCACCGGCAGGGTCTGCAGATAGGCCAGGCTGCAATAGCCAGTACCAAAATCATCGATCAGCACCTGATGCCCCACCGAACGCAGGGCCTGCAGGTTGTCACGGGCCACCACCACATCGATCAGCCCGCGCTCGGTGACTTCAAAGGCGATCTGGCTGGCCGCCACGCGGTGCAGCGCCAACAACCGCGCCGCTACCCGGCCAATTCGCGGCACCATCACATCGCAGGCCGCAAGGTTCACCGAGATATACAGGTTACGGTGCGAACGCAGTAACTGGCCCAGTTGCTCCAGCACACGCTGCAGGACGAAGTCGGTGATCTGGCGGATCTGCCCGGTGTTTTCCGCCAACGGAATGAACAAGTCCGGGCTGGTCAGCGTGCCGTCCGGGCGTCGCCAGCGCACCAGCGCCTCAGCGCCCACGCAGCGCCGGCTATCCAGCTCCATGATGGGCTGGTACAGCACCTGCAGCTCACCGCGGCGCAGCGCATTTTGCAGCTCCGAGCTCATCGAGCGGCGCTGCAGGATCAACTGCAGCACCAGCCAGCCAATGCAGCAAGCCGCCAGAACGCTCCCTGGGAACAACAACCAGAGCATGCCGTTCATCCGCAACGGCAGGCTCGCCCTTGGGGCAATCAGGACGAGTTGGTAATCCGGCGACTTGGTTGGCATTCGATAGACAAGGCGGTCATGCATCTCGAACAAAGAGGTTGTGCTGGAGGGCGACCAATTGTTGGACGGTGGCCAGGTTTGCGGTGGGCCCAGCACTGGAATCGCCCGTGTGCCGTTGTCCAGCACCACCAGCAGGCTGCCACCGGGAGGCAGGTCGACCACATCGGTCAGGTGCCCGCGTGATGTGGAGACCAGGAAGTTGCCACGCGCAAGCATCAGTGCGGCCAGGTTTTCGTTGGGTTCGGTCGTGGTGTTCAGCCAGTAACTGTAGGTAGGCCCCTGGATGTCCGGAGCCCGGGTGGGCACGAACGCCCTGGCCCCTCCACGGTTCGAGCAGGCGACGCTGGCGTCTACATAGGCCGCTTCATAGATGAAGCGTGAGCCAAGGCCCACCTGCTGCAGTTGCGCCAGCATCGCAGGGCTGCAGCCACGCAGCGGCTGCGCCTGCAGATCATCGACGCCCTCACGCAACTGGCCGAATACCTGCTCAAGGCGGTCGAGGAAGCGCTCGCCCTGAGCATTCATCTGCGCACTTTCGCTCTGCTTCATCTGATGCAGGGCAATGGCGATGCTGGCCGTCAGCAATACCGCAGCGCTGGCCATTGCTGCCAAGGAGGCCAGCATCCAGGGGCGGTAAAAAAATTGGCGCAGAGCAGTTATCAGAGCCGACATGGGCAGCATCCAGTTGATATACAAGGTATAGCAACGGAATGCTGGTTTAGCTTGGCCGTTTGGCGGAGGGCGATAGCGTGATGGGCGTCAGCGCATCCGGTTGACTACCTGCAACATGGCAGCCGTCTGCGCATCTGGCGTGCCGTCGAAGCGCTGTGGCCGGAAGCGCATCTGGAAGGCCGCGATGACATGCCGTGTGGCGACATCCAGCTGCCCAGTCTGCTCGATAGCGTAGCCGAAGCGTGCAAGCTCCTGCTGATACCAGCCGATTGTCGGCGGGTTGGCGTTGAAGTACGCCTGCTGCCGCGCCACGGCATTCGCCTCTGGCCACACCCCCAGCCCCGCATCGGCCAGGCGCTTCCACGGGAACAGCGGCCCCGGATCGAGCTTGCGCAAGGGCGCGATGTCGCTGTGGCCGATGATGTAGCGCGGGTTGATGTTGTTGCGTTTGACGATGTCCTTGAGCAAGGCGATCAACGACTGGATCTGCGCTTCGCTATAGGGGTACCAGACACGGCCATTGGGGGTGGTGTCGAAGCCTGGGTTGACGATCTCGATGCCGATGGAGCTCGAGTTCAGCCAGGTACGCCCATCCCATTGGCTGTCGCCGGCGTGCCAGGCCCGACGGTTTTCGTCAACCAGCTGGTAAACGGTGGCCGGGCCATCGCCGATCAGGTAATGGGCACTGACCTCGCCATGGGTAAGCAGTGCAAGCGAGCGCTCCAGCGAGGCGTTGGTGTAATGCAGGACAACGAACTGGATGCGGTTATCCTGGTTGGCCGAAGGGTGGCTGCGGTCGATGCGCAGGCCGGTAGAACAACCGGCCAGCACGACCAGCAAAAGTACGGAAAATAACGCTCTCATGGGAAAAGCCACGGTGATTGCCGGTAGCGCATTAGCATAACGTATGCGCACAACGCCCACCCGCTCAGCTTTGTTCCACGCGATTACGGCCGAGGTCCTTGGCGCGATACAAGGCTGCATCGGCACGCTTGAGCACCTGGTCGCCGCGCTCACCGGAGCGGAAGGTGCTCAGGCCGATGGACGCGGTGATCACCACCCGCTCTCCCTTGAAATGGAACGGGCAGGCTTCGATCGCGGCGCGCAGCACTTCGGCGACCTGCGCACCTGCAGCCGGTGAAGTCTGCGGCAGCAACAGCACGAACTCTTCCCCACCAAAACGCGCGATGAAGTCACGTGCGCGCAGGCGCTTGCGCAACTGATCGGCGACGATCTTCAGCACTTTGTCCCCGGCCAGGTGGCCGTAGCTGTCATTGATACGCTTGAAATGATCCAGGTCGAGTATCGCCATCGCCAGGTGGCCGCCGTTCTCCTGCCAGTCGAGTATTTCCCGCTCGACCTGCTCGGTCCAGGCGGCGCGATTGGGCAGGCCGGTCAGCGGATCGATCAGAGCCTTCTGCCGCTGCTCCTCCAGATGCTCGCGATAACCGAGCGCCTCCTGTTCCATGCTGGCCACACGCTCAGCCAACCCCTGCAGGCGCCCGGCGAGCTCTTGTTCGCGGCGATCACGTGCGTGTTGATGCTCGTCCATCGTGCCCAGCAGGCCTTCCAGGCGGTTTTCCAGAATGTGCTTGAGGCTGTCCACGTCGGCCGCACCCTGGACACTGTTCTGCAGGCCATCGACCTGTTCGCGCAACTGGCTGTCCAGCTCACGGGCGGCCTCACTGTTGTCGGCATGGCCGGTGCTGGCTTCGTGCAAATGGCTCTGGAAGCTTTCAAGGCGCTCGTTGAGCTGCTGCAGGTAAGTCTCGAATTCGTGTTGCCCGCTGTCGGTGATCGCCAGCATGAGCACGGCGAGGTCATCGAGCACCGGAATCAGCTCATACCAGTTCAGCCCACGCGCCACCCGCTCGCGCATCTCCAAGGCCTGCGCCTTGTGGCGCTCCGGCAGGCTGAGGTCGTCGAGCAGGCCGAGCAGCGTTTGTTCAATGTGCGCGGCAACCTGGCTATAGGGCGGCTCGACCGCGTCGGGCAGCGAGTAGGGGCCGTCCTCACCGAAGGTTTCCTCGAGGGGCAGCGCTGCAGGTTCGGCTGCCGGCTCGTCGGGCTGTTTCGCCTGCTCGGTGGGTTCGGGTTCAGCAGGCAGCGGCGCTTCGGCAGGTGCCGGTGCTGCCTCGGCATCGTCGGCCTGCTCAGGCTCCAGTGCTTGCGGTTCAGGGTCGGCTGCAGCTTGCTGCTCGACGATAGCCGCCTCTTGAGGCTCCTCAACAGGCGCCTGCACCGGACGCAGTTCGTCCATATCCGATGGCGGCAGGTCTACCAGGACGGGGCCATCCGCCACTGGGTGCGGTTCGGAATGTGCTGTTGCCGGCGCAAGCTCCGGGTCGGCAGGCACATCAGCCTGCGGCTCACCGTCACGGTTACCGAACAAGCGCTGCAACAGCCCTGGCCTGGTTTCTTCAGCCGGCTTGCCCAATGCTGAAAGCGCGCGCCCTTGCAGGCCGCTTAGCTCGCCCAGCAGTGGCGGCAACTCGCGCGACTGGCTGACGCCGCCGTCGAGCTTTTTCGCCAGTTTCTTCAGCGGGCGCGATACATCCCCAGGCAGCGGTAGGCCCTGAAGCTGCGTCACCAGTGCGGTCAGCGCGTCGCTGACCTGGTTCATACGGGTTTCGCGGCGTTGCTCGGAGTCCAGCACGGCCTTCTCAAGCCGTGGGATCAGCCCGGCGAGGCCTGCGTCCATGTTGTCACTGCGGATGACCTCGCGCATTTCCTTCATGCACTGGTCGACCACCTTGTCACTGCCTTCGGCGGCCAGGGTACTGCGCACCAGGCCTCGGCGCAGCAAGTCGAGACGCGCTTCCCAGCGCCGCTCGAGTTTTTCCTGCTGTTCGATGCTTTTAAGGTATTTTTCTTTCCAGCGCTCGGCTTCTTCGGTCATGCCTGGATCCGCGACGGGTGATGCATCTATTGGGCTGTAGTTACACGCTGTCGGCGCGCGGCCCGAACACTTGAGGGCCCAAGTACGCGCATGCTGATCTAACTCAAGACCGGCAGCGTATCCACAGTCAATGCATCAGGCAATCGGATCTCCACGGCAACCGGAAGATGGTCGGAAATTGGCTGTGCCAACACCTCGACCCGCTCCAGGGTCAGGGTTGGGCTGAGCAGGATATGGTCCAGGCAACGCTGCGGTCGCCAACTGGGGAAGGTGGCTTCGACCTGAGGGGCGATCAGGCCAAGATCGCGCAGGGGTGAGTGGTCGAGCAGGTCGTTCGCGTGGGTGTTCATGTCGCCCATCAGCACCTGATGGCGGTAGCCGCCGATCAGCTCACGAATGTACGCCAACTGGCGAGCGCGGGTCTTGGCGCCAAGCGCCAGGTGCATCATGACTACGATCAGCGCGTTTTCGCCCTCGCCGAAGCGTACCAGGATTGCACCGCGGCCAGCAGGGCCGGGCAGCGGGTGGTCTTCAAGGAGTTGGGGTTTCAGGCGGCTGAGCACGCCATTACTGTGCTGGGCGAAGCGCCCGAGGTTGCGGTTGAGCTGCTGGTACCAGTAGGGGAAGCCCCCCAGGTGGGCCAGGTGCTCCACCTGGTTGACGTAACCCGAACGCAGGCTGCCGCCGTCGGCCTCCTGCAGGGCCACCAGGTCGAAGTCGTTGAGCAGGTCGCCGATCTTCTGCAGGTTGCTGGCACGCCCGGTATGCGGCAGCAAATGCTGCCAGCTGCGGGTCAGGTAATGGCGATAGCGCTCGGTACTGATGCCGACCTGGATATTGAAGCTGAGCAGCCGCAGGCGACCATCTTCCGGCAGGCCGTTGGCCTGCAGATGATGCTCGTTGACCTGCGGCTCATGCAGGCCAATGCCACGCGCGGTTCTGAAGCGGCGCATGGGGTTCGCCGCTTACTTAGCGGCGCGCTCCTTCTCGATCAGCTGGTCGGCAACGTTCAGCACGCCTTCCGGGCCTTGAGCGGTGCCGAGGTCGAAGCGGTACTTGCCATTGACCACCATGCTCGGTACACCAGTGATTTCGTACTTCTTCGCCAGCTCCTTGGCCTGGTTGACCTGGCCTTTGATGGCGAACGAGTTGAAGGTGGCGAGGAACTTGTCCTTGTCGACGCCTTGGGTGGCGAGGAAATCGGCCATTTCGTCAGGCTTGGTCAGGTGCATGCGCTTGTTCTGGATGGCATCGAACACGGCGGCGTGAACCTTGTGCTCCACGCCCATGGCTTCGAGGGTCAGGAACATCTGGCCGTGGGCATCCCAAGGGCCGCCGAACATGGCAGGCACGCGCTTGAAGTTGACGTCCTTGGGCAGTTTTTCAACCCATGGGTTGATTACCGGCTCGAAGTGGTAGCAGTGAGGGCAGCCGTACCAGAACAGCTCGACCACTTCGATCTTGCCAGGGACGGATACCGGGACAGGGTTGCTCAGCTCGAGGTATTCCTTGCCGGCCGTGGCAGGCTCGGCGGCCTGGACAGCGGCCATACCGAATACGCTGGCGGCGACCAGCGCAGCGCTGAGAATCAGTTTACGCATGCTTTACTCCTGAGCAGTCATTGGTCGCCTCGACGCGACCTGTGTTGAGACAGGTCGGGAAGGGCCCGAGTTCTGTAGTGTAACGGCTGCGGACTGAAAAAAGGGCGATCCGCGCCGCCCTTTCATCTTTAGCGTTACAGCATTAACCGAACGTTAATGCAGGCCCTGGATGTAGCTGGCCAACGCTTCGATATCATGGTTGCTCAGCTTGCCGGCAATCGTGCGCATGGTCATCGCGTCGCCATCATTGGTGCGGTTGCCTTCGCGGAAGTCGGTGAGTTGCTTGGTGATGTACTGGGTATGCTGGCCGCTGAGGTGAGGGAAGCCGGCCAAGGCGATGCCTGCGCCGTTGGGCGAGTGGCAGCCAGTACAGGCGGGCAGGCCTTTTTCCAGGTCGCCGCCGTTGAACAGCTCACGACCGCGGTCGACCAGCTTGGGATCGGCGGCGCCGACGCTGCCTTTCTGGCTGGCGAAGTAAGCGGCGATGTCGGCCAGGTCCTGGTCATTGAAATTCGCCAGCATGCCGGTCATTTCCAACACCGTACGTTTGCCGGACTTGATCTCGTGCAGTTGTTTTTCGAGGTAACGCTGGCCCTGGCCGGCCAGTTTCGGGAAGTTCGGCGCCAGGCTATTGCCGTCCGGGTTGTGGCAGGCACCACAGATGGCCGTCTTGGCCTGGCCGGCGGCGGCATCGCCTTTTATAGGTTGCGCAGCAGTGGCCGCACCTGCGACACCCATGGTCAACAGCAGACTCACGACTAGTTTGTTCATCAGCTAATCCAACACGGCTAAGGGTGAAATGTTATGTATCGGGACTGCCGCTCATCCAAAGGATGACCAAACGGTAGTCCTCGGCACTGCAGTCCATGCACAATCCACGCGGCGGCATAGCCTTGAAACCCTGAAAAACATGCGTCATGAGTACCTCCATGCCTTGCGCCAGCCTTGGCTCCCAGGCTGCCCGGTCACCCTTTCTGGGCGCCTGTGGCAACTGCCCGGCGTGACAGGCCGCACACGTGCGGTTGTACAACGCCTCGGGATCCTGTGTAGCCTGTGCGCTGAAAAACGGCAGGAACATACCGACAGCTAGCAGCCATTTCGCCAAGCGAAACGACCTGACAGGGTTGGGGGACGCGCTGCGTTCTGATGCGCGAGCTATTGTTCGACACCCCATGCCCATTCTCCTTCGCTGGGATAATGAGCACACAAAAACTGGGGCATTATATACTTCCGCCATCCAAACGGAAACGACACCGCTTGCCGGCCTAGGCTTTGGCAACACCCACATCGGATATCCCATGCAAGTCAAGAACCCCATCCTCGGCCTCTGCCAGAAAGCCACATTCGCCCTCAGCGCTGCCAAGGTCGAACAATGCCCGGACGACCAGGGTTACGAGGTGGCTTTCGCCGGCCGTTCCAACGCCGGCAAATCCAGCGCCCTCAATACCCTGACTCATGCCAGCCTGGCGCGTACCTCGAAGACCCCAGGGCGCACCCAGCTGTTGAATTTCTTCAGTCTGGACGATGAACGGCGATTGGTCGACCTGCCGGGCTACGGATATGCAAAAGTCCCGATCCCGCTCAAGCAGCACTGGCAGCGCCACCTGGAAGCCTACCTGGGCGGCCGCGAATGCCTGCGCGGCGTGATCCTGATGATGGATGTGCGCCACCCCATGACCGACTTCGACAAGATGATGCTCGATTGGGCCCGCGCCAGCGGCATGCCGATGCACATCCTGCTGACCAAGGCCGACAAGCTGACCCACGGCGCGGGCAAGAACACCCTGCTCAAGGTCCAGTCGGAAATCCGCAAGGGCTGGGGGGATGGCGTGACCATCCAGCTGTTCTCGGCACCCAAGCGCCTGGGGTTGGAAGAGGCCTACCGGGTGCTGGCGGGTTGGATGGCGCTGGAAGACAAGCCGGTAGCCTGAGGCCTGCACCAGGCAACACTTGGATGCTGGGCCGCTTTGCGGCCCATCGCGACACATGGCCGCGCCCACAAGGGGCCGCGCAAACCAGGAATTGCGGGCAAAAAAAACCCCGGACTTCGTATGGGGAGGGGGAAGTTCGGGGTTCAAGTCTGGACCGCTAGGGCGGGGTCCAGGTATCTGCCAACACTTAACACAACATAGGAGCATCGAAGGGCTTCACCAGCCATTCAGTTACTCTGAGTTCCGCTTCACCGGTTTAGTTCCGAAGCTCGCAAAACTATTTGCGATAGTTTCATGAAACCGTAGAACTAATGGCATCGAGCCATGCCAGGATCCGCGTCGCTACAGCGCAGATCCTACACAGGTTTCCCGGCTCAATCAGTGAGCTTCATCCCAATTCGAGCCAACACCTACTTCGACCAGCAGCGGCACATCCAGTTGTGCGGCGCGGCTCATGTGCCCGCGAATTTCATCCTTCACCTGCTCCAGCAGGTCTTCGCGCACTTCCAGCACCAATTCGTCGTGCACCTGCAGGATCACGCGCGCGTCCAGCCCGCTTTCGCTCAGCCAGTTGTCCACATTGACCATTGCCCGCTTGATGATATCGGCGGCAGTACCCTGCATCGGGGCGTTGATCGCGGTGCGTTCCGCGCCTTTGCGCAGGGCCGGGTTCTTGGCATTGATGTCCGGCAGGTACAGGCGACGCCCGAACAGGGTCTCGACGAAACCTTGTTCGGCCGCCTGGGCACGGGTGCGCTCCATGTAGGCCAGTACGCCGGGGTAGCGGGCGAAATAGCGGTCGATATAGTCCTGCGACTGCTTGCGGTCCACGCCGATCTGCTTGGCCAGGCCGAAGGCACTCATGCCATAGATCAGGCCGAAGTTGATCGCTTTGGCGCTGCGCCGTTGATCGGTCGTGACCTCTTCAAGCGCAACTCCGAAGACCTCTGCCGCCGTGGCACGGTGCACATCGAGGTCGTTGCGGAAGGCGTGCAGCAGGCCTTCATCCTTGGCCAGGTGGGCCATGATGCGCAGTTCGATCTGCGAATAGTCCGCAGCCAGCAGCTTGTAGCCGGGGCTTGCGACGAAGGCCTGGCGAATGCGCCGGCCTTCGGCTGTACGGATGGGGATGTTCTGCAGGTTCGGGTCGCTTGACGACAAGCGACCGGTCGCGGCTACGGCCTGCTGATAGGAGGTGTGGATGCGCCCGGTGCGCGGGTTGATCTGCCCCGGCAGCTTGTCGGTGTAGGTGCTCTTGAGCTTGCTCAGGCTGCGGTACTGCATCAGTACCTCGGGCAGCGGGTAGCCCTGCACGGCCAGGTCGTCGAGTACCGCTTCGGCCGTGGACGGCTGGCCCTTGGCGGTCTTGCTCAGCACCGGCATGCCCAGCTTGTCGTAGAGGATCGAGCCAAGCTGCTTGGGCGAGCCCAGGTTGAATTGTTCACCGGCCAGCTCGTAGGCGCGCCGTTCAAGGTCGGCCATCTTCACACCCAGTTCACCGCTCTGTACCTGCAGCAAGGCGGCATCGACCAACGCACCTTGGCGCTCGATCTTGGCCAGCACCGGCACCAGCGGCATTTCGATGTCCATCAGCACGGGCTGCACGCTCGGCGTCTGGGCCAGGCGGGCTTGCAGCGCCTGGTGCAGGCGCAGGGTGATGTCGGCATCTTCCGCCGCGTACGGGCCGGCCTTGTCCAGGTGGATCTGGTTGAAGGTCAGCTGCTTGGCGCCCTTGCCGGCGATGTCCTCGAACGAGATGGTCGCGTGGTCGAGGTACTTCTGCGCCAGGCTGTCCATGTCGTGACGGGTGGCGGTGGAGTTCAGCACGTACGATTCCAGCATGGTGTCGTAGGCCACCCCCTGCATCTGAATGGCCGGCGAGCCATTGGCGAGGATGTTGATGTCGTACTTGGCGTTCTGCCCGACCTTGGCCTTGGCCGGGTCTTCCAGCAGCGGTTTCAACGCCAGCAACACGGCTTCGCGATCCAGCTGAACCGGCGCGCCTTCGTAGTCGTGGGCCAGCGGCACGTACGCCGCTTCGTGGGCATGCACGGCGAAGGACAGGCCAACCAGCTGCGCCTGTTGCGCATCCAGGCTGGTGGTTTCGGTATCGAACGCGAACAGCGGCGCCTGGCGCAGCTTCTCCAGCCAGGCGTCAAAACGGGCTTGGTCGAGGATGGTCTCGTACTTCGGCTCGACCTTTTCCACAGGCGCCTCGGCCGGCGCAATTTCAGCACCGGCCCTGGCGGCGTCACGCTGCACGTCAGCAATCCAGCTCTTGAACTCCATCTCGGTATACAGCGCCAGTAGCGCCTCGCGGTCCGGCTCGCCACACACCAGCGCGTCCACTTCGATATCGAGCGGCACGTCGAGCTTGATGGTTGCCAGTTCGTAGGACATGAACGCGGCGTCGCGGTGTTCTTCAAGCTTGGCCGGTAAGGTCTTCGCGCCGCGGATGGCCAGCGTCGGCACCTTGTCGAGGTTGGCATACAGGTCGCTGAGGCCACCGCCGATACCGGTCAGCAGGCCCACCGCAGTCTTTTCGCCAACACCAGGAACGCCCGGGATGTTGTCGACCTTGTCGCCCATCAGGGCGAGGAAATCGATGATGTGTTCCGGGCCGACGCCGAACTTTTCGTGCACACCGGCGACGTCCATGACGCTGCCGGTCATGGTGTTGACCAGGGTAACGTGGTCATCCACCAACTGCGCCATGTCCTTGTCACCGGTCGAAATGATCACCGGCCGGCCCATGGCCGCGCTGCTGCGTGCCAAGGTGCCGATCACGTCGTCGGCCTCAACGCCTTCGACGCACAGCAGCGGGTAACCCAGAGCCTTGACGCTGGCATGCAGGGGCTCGACCTGCACCCGCAGGTCATCCGGCATGCTTGGGCGGTTGGCCTTGTACTCGGCGAACATGGCATCGCGGAAAGTGCCGCCTTTGGCGTCGAAGACCACCGCGAACAGGCTGTCGGGGTATTGCTTGCGCAGGCTCTTGAGCATGTTCAGCACACCTTTGACCGCGCCGGTGGGCATGCCTTTGGAGGTGGTCAGCGGCGGCAGCGCGTGGAAGGCGCGGTAAAGGTAGGAGGAACCGTCCACCAGGACGAGGGGCGCTTGGCTCATGAGCAGAATCAACCTTTTCGGCGGGTCCGGAGCTAGAATAGCCGGATCAATGACGACAAAGGGACAAGGTTATCATGCGTACACTCAATCGCCTGTTACTGCTCGGCCTGATGGCAACCATGCCAGTCGTCACCCTGGCGGCGGACGACGCCCCCTCGGCAGATCCCGAGGTGACCATTCGCACGGAAGGCGATAAAACCATCCAGGAATACCGGCAGAACGGCTTCCTGTATGCGATCAAGATCACACCGAAAAACGGCAAGCCTTATTTTCTGGTACGCGCCGATGGCTCTGATGGCAATTTCATTCGTTCCGACCAACCGGACATGCTGATCCCGTCCTGGAAGATCTTCGAGTGGTAATCTGACGCGTATCGTTCACATCAACCCGGCACTTCCCGGCGGAAGTGCCCGTATGGGCATTTTTTCATCATGTCAGTCTTCACCCCCGTGACCCGGCCTGAGCTGGAAACTTTTCTGGCGCCGTACCATCTGGGCCGTCTGCTCGACTTCCAGGGCATTGCCGCCGGCACCGAAAACAGCAATTTCTTCGTCAGCCTCGAACAGGGGGAGTTCGTCCTGACGCTGATCGAGCGCGGGCCCAGCGAGGACATGCCGTTCTTCATCGAACTGCTCGACACCCTGCACGCTGCCGACATGCCGGTGCCTTACGCCATCCGCGACCGCGACGGCAATGGCCTGCGCGCGCTGTGCGGCAAGCCGGCGCTTTTGCAACCGCGGCTGTCGGGCAAGCACATCAAGGCCCCGAACAATCAGCATTGCGCCCAGGTCGGCGAGCTGCTGGCGCACATTCATCTGGCCACCCGCGACCACGTCATCGAGCGCAAGACCGACCGCGGGCTGGACTGGATGCTGGCGTCCGGCGCCGAGCTGATGCCGCGCCTGACCGACGAACAGGCAGCGCTGCTGCAGCCCGCGCTGGACGAAATCATCGCGCACAAGGCGCAGATCCTGGCCTTGCCCCGGGCCAACCTGCATGCCGACCTGTTCCGCGACAATGTGATGTTCGAAGGCACTCACCTGACCGGCGTGATCGACTTCTACAACGCCTGCTCGGGGCCGATGCTGTATGACATCGCCATCACCGTGAACGACTGGTGCCTGGACGAGCACGGCGCAATCGAGGTGCCCCGCGCCCAGGCATTGCTGGCGGCCTACGCGGCGCTGCGGCCGTTCACGGCAGCCGAGGCCGAGTTGTGGCCCGAAATGTTGCGGGTAGGGTGCGTGCGCTTCTGGCTGTCGCGCTTGATCGCGGCCGAATCGTTCGCGGGGATGGATGTGATGATCCATGACCCGAGCGAGTTCGAAGTGCGTTTGGCGCAGCGACAGCAGGTGGCGCTGCACTTGCCGTTCGCCTTGTAACCCCTTCGCGGATGAATCCACTCCTACAAGGGCGTTGGTGAACCTGTAGGAGCGGATTCATCCGCGAGAGGTCGGAAAGTGTTTAGAGCTGCTCCAGGCACTGCGGCGGCCTCATCGCGGGCAAGCCCGCTCCTACAGGTACACCACCGTCCTCAAGGGCAGTGACCAACCGGTAGGAGCGGGCTTGCCCGCGATGAGGCCGGCACTGTTGTCAAAGCTGCTCCAGGCACCCCACCAAGTCACTGCCCAGCTTATCCAGCAAACGCTCGTAACCTTTGGCATCCACCGGATCGTTCCCACCCAGCGCATCCAGTTCCGCCAACCTCACCGGCAACCCGGCCGTCAGCGTCTCAGCCAACCGCGGGCGCAGCGGCGGTTCGCTGAACACACAGGTCTTGCCCACTTCCTGCAGGCGCTTGCGCATGGCCGCCACATGCTGCGCGCCCGGCTGCACTTCGGCCGCCACGCTGAACACGCCGGTGTGCTTCAGGCCATAAGCCGACTCGAAGTAGTCGAACGCTTCGTGGAACACGAAGTAGGGCTTGTCGGCAATGCCCGCCACCCTCGCCTTGATACGCGCATCCAGGCCATCCAGGCGTTCGGTGAAGGCTTTGAGGTTGCTCTGGTAGCGCGCCGCGTTGGCTGGGTCCGCCGCCGCCAGGTCCGCCGCCATCTTCGTGGCAATGACCCGGGCGTTCACTGACGACAACCACAAGTGAGCGTCCAGGCTGCCTGGGCGGTGATCGTGGTCATGGTCGTCGTGGTCATCGCCTTCGTGGGAATGGCTGTCCTCGCCAAAGTGGCGCAGCGACATGCCCGCCAGCGACTGCACAGCCACCGTCGGCTTGCTGCGGCTGCCCAGCACCCGCGGCAGGAAGCCTTCCATGTCCGGGCCAATCCAGTACAGCAGGTCGGCATCGCCGACGCGGCGTACGTCCGACGGGCGCAGGGCGTAATGGTGCGGCGAAGCGCCAGGCGGCAGCAGCACCTCGGGCGTGCCAACACCGTCCTGTACGGCGGCGGCAATCTGCTGCAGCGGTTTGATACTGGTCAGCACACGTACATCGGCCTGCGCCGAGCAGGCGAGGAAAGCGACAAAAAGCACAAGGAATCGGGACACGGTGAATACTCGAGTCGTCAGAAACAGGTAACATAATAACGTCTCCATCCAGAACCGTCGCTGCCCATGTCCATCACGCCGCTGGCTCACCGTCCCCACGATCATTCCCATTGCGTGCACAGCGCCTTGGCCGAAGCCGAGGTGCTGTGCACCCGCCAGGGCCTGCGCCTGACCGCGCTGCGCCGCCGTGTGCTGGAGCTGGTGTGGCAGAGCCACAAACCACTGGGCGCCTACGACATCCTCGCCGTGCTCAGCGAACAGGACGGTCGCCGCGCAGCGCCGCCGACCGTCTATCGGGCGCTGGATTTTCTTCTGGAGAATGGCCTTGTGCACCGTATTGCGTCGCTCAACGCCTTCATCGGCTGCAGCCACCCGGAACATGCGCACCAAGGCCAGTTCCTGATCTGCCGCGAGTGCCATGTGGCCATTGAGTTGGAGCAGGACAGCATCAGCAATGCGATCATCGACAGCGCCAAGGGCGTGGGCTTCAGCGTCGAAACGCAGACGGTGGAGATCGTCGGCCTGTGCGGCAACTGCCGGGGGGCGGCATGAGCAACGCACTGATCCGCCTCGAGCAGGTCGGCGTCACGTTTGGCGGCGAGCCGGTGCTCGACAGCATCGACCTCTCGGTGGCACCCGGCCAGATCGTGACCCTGATCGGCCCTAACGGGGCTGGCAAAACCACGCTGGTGCGTGCCGTGTTAGGGCTGCTCAAGCCGCATCGCGGCAAGGTCTGGCGCAAGCCGAAACTGCGCATCGGCTACATGCCGCAAAAAATTCAGGTGGACGCCACGCTGCCATTGTCAGTACTGCGCTTTTTGCGCCTGGTGCCCGGTGTAGACCGCGCGGCAGCCCTGTCGGCACTGCAGGAAGTCGGCGCCGAGCAGGTTATCGACAGCCCGATCCAGACCATCTCCGGCGGCGAGATGCAGCGTGTGCTATTGGCCCGGGCGCTGCTGCGCGAGCCGCAGCTGCTGGTGCTGGATGAGCCTGTACAAGGCGTCGACGTGGTCGGCCAGACCGAGCTGTACAACCTCATCACCCGCCTGCGCGACCGCCACGGCTGCGGCGTGCTGATGGTTTCGCACGATCTGCACCTGGTGATGAGCGCCACCGACCAGGTGGTCTGCCTGAACCGCCATGTGTGCTGCTCAGGCCACCCCGAGCAAGTCAGCAACGACCCGGCCTTCGTCGAGCTGTTCGGCCAGAACGCCCCGAGCCTTGCCGTCTACCACCACCACCACGACCACAGCCACGACCTGCATGGCTCGGTGGTCGCCCCTGGCACCCATGTTCACGGAGACCACTGCAAGCATGGCTGATTTTCTTCTCTACGCCCTGCTCGCGGGTCTTTCCCTGGCGCTGGTGGCTGGCCCGCTGGGCTCATTCGTGGTGTGGCGGCGAATGGCCTATTTCGGCGACACGCTGTCCCACGCGGCCCTGCTGGGCGTGGCAATGGGCTTCGTGCTGGATGTCAGCCCCGCGCTGGCGGTAACCGTGGGCTGCCTGCTGCTGGCGATCCTGCTGGTGACCCTGCAGCAACGCCAGCCGCTGGCGTCCGACACGCTGCTGGGCATCCTCGCGCCCAGTACCCTGTCTCTAGGTTTGGTGGTGCTGAGCTTCATGCACGACGTGCGCATCGACCTGATGGCCTACCTGTTCGGTGACCTGCTGGCCATCAGCACCACGGACCTCGCCTGGATCCTTGGCGGCAGCGCGCTGGTGTTGCTGCTGCTTGCCGCCCTGTGGCGGCCGTTGCTGGCGGTCACCGTGCACGAGGAGCTGGCCATGGTCGAAGGCTTGCCAGTTGCCGGCCTGCGCATGGCGCTGATGCTGTTGATTGCCGTGGTAATCGCCGTAGCCATGAAAATCGTCGGTGTGCTGTTGATCACCTCGCTGCTGATCATCCCGGCGGCTGCGGCACAACGCCACGCACGCTCGCCGGAGCAGATGGCCCTGGGCGCCAGCCTGCTGGGTGTAACCGCGGTATGCGGCGGCCTGGCCATGTCCTGGTTCAAGGACACGCCGGCCGGCCCATCGATCGTGGTCTGCGCGGCGGTGCTATTCTTGCTGAGCCTGGCCCTGCCAAAACGCTGAAAACCGGGGTGTGCCAAGGCGCACCCTGCAACCTTTCCGCGGGTAAAAGGTCTGTAAGACTTGTTTTCGAGCGTGCGCACCTGGGTGTAGACTTGCTCGCTTTTTGCGCAAATAGAGAGTCGCAGGAATGAAGCCGTTCGCATCCCGTTATCTGCTTGTTGCCGCGTTTTCCCTGTTCCTGGCCGCGTGTTCCAGCGCGCCGGTCGAGCAGGCCAGTGCACCTGCCCAAGCCGATGCCTGGCAGCAGCTGCAGCAAAGTATTACCAGCAATGAATTGGCCACCGCCGAAGACCAGTTGGCCTCACTGCAGGCGCAATCGCCTGACGATGCCCGCCTGGAGCCGTTCCAGCGGCAGTTGGCCGAGGCATACCTCAAGCGCAGCCAGATCGTCCTGCAAAAGGGCGATGTGAACGCTGCCGCCACCGCGCTGGCCCGTGCGCGTGCGCTGATGCCGCAAGCACCTGCGGTGACGGGCGGTGACGCCGTCAGCCAGGCCCGCAAGGCAGAGCTGGAAAAGGCCGAGGCTGCGTTGAAAGCGGCCGAAGCCAAACCCATGGCACGGGTGATAGACCCGACAGCGCCGAGCACGGTCATTGCACTGAAGACCACGGATATCGCGGCCATGCGCCGACAGCTCGATGAAATTGCCAAAGACGTGGTGAATTACCAGTGTGAAGTGGTGTTCCAGGTGCCACGCACCGAGGATGCACCGTGGTTGAAAAACCTGCTGGCGAAGCGCGTTCACAAGCTCGACAGCAGCTTCGAGCTGAAGCAGAAGCATGAAATTCAACGCAAATTGCCGGCCCAGGTAGTATTGGTCCCGCATCAGCATTGAGTGCTTCGCAGGCAAGCCCTCTCCCACAGGCACCCCACAGCCCTTGAAAACTGTGGAGCATTCGTGGGAGCCGGCTTGCCGGCAATGGGCTGCAACGCAGCCCTTTACGCAGGCACACCCTCCGCAGCCGCCTCCCTTTCCCAAACCCGGTGCCCCGCGACCGCTTTGACAAAAGCATCCACGGTCTTCTGGTCATCCCCCAGCACCAGGCCCTTGTCTTCCTTGAGCCCCAGCGCCCCGAGCAGGCCCTTGCCTTCACTGGCCAAGGTAATCGCCTTGAGGTGCTTGTAGCCCTCCAACAAGAAGTGCTTGGCCAGGCCGCTGGCGGCCAGGGCATCCAGTGACGCCTTGCCCGCCGGCACGACGATCCCGTCGAACATGATCGAAGGCATGCCCTCCATCGATGCATCCACTGGCAGCGCTTTGCCATCGGCCGTCTTCACTGGCGCCGAAGTCGGCCCCAGCAACAGGATGCGCGTGCTATGGGCTTCAAGCGCTTTCACCAGGCGATCGACACTGGCGCCGTCTACGCCATCAGCCACCAGCAGGGCGATCTTGCGCCCCTTCACGCCAACCGTGCCAGGATGGTTCATCTGGCTCAGGGCAGGCGATTGCGCCAGCTTGCTGCCTTTGACTTTCACCGTGCCGGCTTTTGGCGCTGGCAGGCCAAGGTTGGCCGCCACCGCAGCTGCCAGCTTCAAGTCGATGTTGGCAAGGATTTCATTCACCTCACGGGCGCGAATAGGCTCACGCTCGACCTTGCCGAGCTCAAAGCTGTAGGCCTTGATAACGTGCTGCTGCTCGTTTGCACTCAAGCTCTGGAAGAACAAGCGCGCCTGCGAGAAGTGATCGCCGAACGACTCGCTGCGCTGGCGGATCTTGTAAGCGTCGATACGCTCGTGATAGCTCTCGAAACCGCCGTCCTGCGGGCCGGCAGGGGTTTCCTTGGGCCAACCGCCGTCGATCGAGTTCGGCTCGTAGGACGCGCGCCCCTTGTGGATGGTTTGCCGGTGCAATGCATCGCGCTGGTTATTGTGGTTGGGCGCCACCGGCCGGTTGATCGGGATCTCGTGAAAATTCGGCCCGCCCAGGCGGCTTAGTTGAGTATCGGTATACGAGAACAGTCGGCCTTGCAGCAGCGGGTCATTACTGAAGTCGATGCCCGGCACGATATGCCCTGGGCAGAAGGCAACCTGCTCGACCTCGGCGAAGAAGTTGTCCGGGTTGCGGTTGAGTACCATCTTGCCCAGCGGGGTCACCGGCACCGTTTCTTCAGGGATGATCTTGGTCGGGTCGAGCAGGTCGAAGTCGAATTTATGCTCATCGGCCTCCGGTACGATCTGCACGCCCAGCTCCCATTCCGGGTAATCGCCGGTCTCGATGGCCTCCCACAGGTCACGACGGTGGAAGTCGGCGTCCTTGCCCGCCAGTTTCTGCGCTTCGTCCCACAGCACCGAGTGCACGCCTTGGGCCGGCTTCCAGTGGAACTTGACGAAACTGGATACACCCTCGGCGTTGATGAGGCGGAAGGTGTGCACGCCAAACCCTTCCATCATGCGCAGGCTGCGCGGGATGGCGCGGTCGGACATCGCCCACATGACCATGTGCGCGGACTCCGGCACCAGCGAGACGAAGTCCCAGAAGGTGTCATGGGCGGAACCGCCGGTAGGGGTCTCGTTGTGCGGTTCAGGCTTCACGGCGTGGACGAAGTCTGGAAACTTGATCGCATCCTGAATGAAGAACACCGGCATGTTGTTGCCAACGAGGTCGAAATTACCCTCATCCGTGTAGAACTTCACTGCAAAACCACGAACGTCGCGCACAGTGTCGCCCGAACCCCGTGGGCCCTGTACGGTGGAAAAGCGAACGAATACCGGGGTGATCTTTTCCGGGTCCTGAAGAAAACCGGCCTTGGTCAGCTGCGCATGGTTGCCATAGCTCTGGAAGAAGCCATGCGCGCCCGTGCCGCGGGCATGAACGATGCGCTCAGGAATGCGCTCGTGGTCGAAGTGGGTGATTTTCTCACGCATGATGAAGTCTTCGAGCAGCGACGGCCCGCGATCACCTGCCTTCAGCGTGTTCTGGTTATCAGCAATGCGCACGCCCTGGTTGGTGCGCAGCGCCTCGCCCGTGGCGTCGCTGCGCACATCCTCAAGGCTTTGCACCTTGGCATTGGTATTGGCGCGGTCGGGTGTGTCAGTACCCGCGAGCTGGCTTTGCTTGGACGTGTCCGTCTTCTTGCTAGGCATCTTGGCCTCCTCATCAGTCATCAGGCTGCCCTTGGGGCATTGTTCTAGTAGTGACTGGAGCGCCTTTGGCTACGTTCAATAAGCTTTACCAGTTGTCGCGTTATGCCGGCTGGGTTGGTCCATTACGAAATAAATGCTAAGAACAGCTATTGGAAAAGGCTAAAATGCGCCACCCCAGCAAACCGCTGACCCCAAATTCCATGCGCCCCACAAGGTTCGCTACGTGATCGAGTTCCAACATGTACACAAGACCTACCGCGTCGCCGGTAGGGAAATCCCCGCTCTGAATCCGACCAGCCTGACCATCGAAGACGGCCAGGTATTCGGCCTGATCGGCCATTCCGGCGCAGGCAAAAGCACCATGCTGCGCCTGATCAACCGGCTGGAAGAGCCTTCCGGCGGCAAGATCATCGTCGACGGTGAAGACGTGACCGCGTTCAACGCCACCCAGCTGCGCGGCTTCCGCCAACAGGTCGGGATGATCTTCCAGCACTTCAACCTGCTGGCCTCCAAGACCGTTGCAGACAACGTCGCCCTGCCGCTGACCCTGGCCGGCGAGCTTTCGCGCAGCGAGATCGACAAGCGCGTCACCGAGCTGCTGGCCCGCGTCGGCCTGCAAGACCACGCCAGGAAGTACCCGGCGCAGCTGTCGGGTGGCCAGAAGCAGCGCGTCGGCATCGCCCGCGCCCTGTCCACCAACCCGAAAATCCTGCTGTGCGACGAGGCCACCAGCGCCCTCGACCCGCAGACCACGGCTTCGGTGCTGCAACTACTGGCCGAGATCAACCGTGAGCTGAAGCTGACCATCGTGCTGATCACCCACGAAATGGACGTGATCCGCCGGGTCTGCGACCGCGTGGCGGTGATGGATGCCGGGCAGATCGTCGAGCAAGGCTCGGTGGCCGAGGTGTTCCTGCACCCACAGCACCCGACCACCAAGCGCTTCGTCCAGGAAGACGAGCAGGTCGACGAAGGCGAGCAACGTGACGACTTCGCCCACGTACCGGGCCGCATCGTGCGCCTGACCTTCCAGGGCGACGCCACCTATGCGCCGCTGCTGGGCACCGTGGCCCGCGAAACCGGTGTGGACTACAGCATCCTTGCCGGGCGCATCGACCGCATCAAGGACGTCCCCTACGGGCAGTTGACCCTGGCCGTCACCGGCGGCGACATGGAAGCGGCCTTCGACCGCTTCACCGCAGCTGACGTACATATGGAGGTACTGCGTTGATGGACGCCCTGAATTTCTTCGCCAACGTCGACTGGGCCGAAATCTGGCTGGCCACCATCGACACCATGATCATGCTGTTCGGCTCGCTGTTCTTCACCGTGCTGCTGGGCCTGCCGCTGGGCGTGCTGCTGTTCCTCTGCGGCCCGCGGCAGATGTTCGAGCAGAAGGGCGTGTATGCGCTGCTGTCGTTGATCGTCAACATCCTGCGCTCGTTGCCGTTCATCATCCTGTTGATCGTGATGATCCCGTTCACCGTGCTGATCACCGGCACCTCCTTGGGCGTCGCCGGCGCCATCCCGCCGCTGGTGGTGGGTGCCACGCCGTTCTTCGCGCGCCTGGTGGAAACCGCCCTGCGTGAAGTGGACCGCGGCATCATCGAGGCCACCCAGTCGATGGGCGCCACTACGCGCCAGATCATCACCAATGCGCTGCTGCCAGAAGCCCGCCCGGGCATCTTTGCAGCCATTACCGTCACCGCCATCACCCTGGTGTCGTACACCGCCATGGCAGGTGTGGTCGGCGCCGGCGGCCTGGGCGACCTGGCAATCCGCTTCGGTTACCAGCGTTTCCAGACCGACGTGATGGTCGTCACCGTGGTCATGCTGCTGGTACTGGTTCAAGTGCTGCAGAGCCTGGGCGACAAACTGGTCGTGCATTTTTCCCGTAAGTAACCCCAATGGGGTCGGCCTGGCCGACCCGTTCGGGGGCCGTCGCGGCCCTCACAAGGAGTGATTCATGAAGAAGCTGCTTGCTGTCGCTGCCGCCATTGCGGCCTTCTCGGCCCACGCCGGTGACCTGACTGTCGCCGCCACCCCGGTGCCCCACGCCGAGATTCTCAACTTCGTCAAACCGCAGTTGGCGAAAGACGGTGTGAACCTCAAGGTGAAAGAGTTCACCGACTACATCCAGCCAAACGTGCAGGTGGCCGAAAAGCGCCTGGACGCCAACTTCTTCCAGCACCAGCCGTACCTGGATGAGTTCAACAAGGCCAAGGGCACCCAACTGGTCAGCGTTGCCGGCGTGCACATCGAGCCGCTGGGCGTGTACTCGAACAAGTACAAGAAGCTCGACGAGCTGCCGTCCGGCGCCACCGTGGTCATCCCCAACGACGCCACCAACGGCGGCCGTGCCCTGCTGCTGCTGGACAAGGCAGGCGTGATCAAGCTCAAGGACAGCAGCAACATCCTGTCGACCGTGAAAGACGTTGCCGAGAACCCGAAGAACATCAAGTTCCGTGAGCTGGAAGCGGCCACCATCCCGCGTGTGCTGACCCAGGTCGATGCCGCCCTGATCAACACCAACTACGCGCTGGAAGCCAAGCTGAACCCTGAGAAGGACGCGCTGGCCATCGAAGGCAGCGACTCGCCTTACGTGAACATCCTGGTTGCCCGCCCGGACAACAAGGACTCGGATGACATGAAGAAGCTGGCAGCTGCGCTGCACTCGGCTGAGGTGAAGCAGTTCATCACCGAGAAGTACAAAGGTGCTGTCGTACCGGCGTTCTAAGCCGTAGGCTGCACTCAATCGCCGGCTTGCCGGCGATTGAGGCGCCGCTGCAATTAAGCCCCTGCGCCTGACACATCCGATGGCGCCGCCTCGAACTCCTCCAGCGCCTGCCGCGCGGCCCCTGCCTCCAGGTAGCGCTCGACCAACTCGGCCAGCTCCCCTGCCTTCAGGCCTTTCCCCTCCATACTCCAGCGGCCGAGCGCCAGGCTGACCCAACGGGTTTTGGCATCGAACCGAGCATCCGGCTCCCAGAAGCGTCGCTTGTGAAACACTGGCAAGGGCGCGTCGTCTGCCAACTTCAACATCACCGAAAGCTGCGGCGTCACTTTGACCCCATATTGATCGAACTGATGCAAGGCGATCGGTTCAGGGGTATTGGCAAACTGGACGCAATGCGGTGTCAGGACCATCGCTGGTGTAGCCGCACGGCGGACCATGCGCCAGCCCATTACGCCCACCCACACGCCCAGGGCAGCGATGGCGAGTGCCGAGTAGTTCAGGAAGGAAACCAGCCCAGGCTTGGCACTTTGCACATGCAGCCCGAAACGCACCCACAGCGCCGCACCCAGGCAGGCAATGCACACGACTACCAGCAAGCGGCCACGCCACTGCGCACCTTCGTGCAGCACGCAAGTCCCCGTTACAGCCTCGGCGCGCGCCCTTAGGTACTCATGCACCTCGTTGCGCTGCTCCAGCAAGCGGCTGCCGATCGCCGCGCTCAGCTCCAGCGACAATGCCTTCAGATCCGGGAGCAGCTCGGCAAGGCAAGCCAGTGCTTGCGCCGCAACGACGGGGCGCAAGGCCTCACTGCCGCGTACGTCCTGCACAGACAAGCCCAACGCCTCGATGCGCTCGCGAGTGGGTGGGTGGCTGTCGGTGGGGTGGCCCAGCCCGTCGGCCAGCTCGTCGTCTGGCAGGCAGATATCTTGTGTAGCGAGGTAATCAAGCGTGGCGACGAGCAAGTCCTCGGGCCACGCCTCGGGGACCCTGCATAGCTCGGTCTGGTGCTGGTCGATCAGCACCTCCAGCGCGCTGATGCGCACCAGTGAGTCCACCACGGCCTGAGGGCCGGCGATCCGCGCACCTGCAGCATCGGCCAGCAGCTCGCGTTGACGGCTCCAGTGGCTGACAGCACCGTCGAAACGTTGCATGAAATGCACCGCCAGTGCATACGCCGGCAGTGTCAGCAGGCCCTGCAGAACACCCGACTCCATGTGTTCGCCGACAACGCCGATATTGCGCCCGGCACCCTGGTAGATGGGCATGAAGCGCATGCTGTACTCGGTGTCCTCGCCCGAGAAGTGCGCCAGTTCGTGGGCGATCACTGCATCGCTTTCATTGCGGCTGATCACGGCAAGCAGAGGCAATGGAAGGTACAGGGTACGCCCCTCTAGCCTACGATTGCCGGGGTGCAACAGCACATCGCTGGATGTCACATAGAAACCGTCCAGGAAGCCGACCACGATGTTGTCCGGCTCCAGTGCTTCCATTTGCTTGGCCAGGCCGCGCACCCGTGCCCATAGCGCGGGAGCTTGCTGCTCGGTGAGCTCGCCCCCGTAGATATCGAGGGGCTCATTCTTGAACAGCTGCAACATGTTTTTCAGCTGGCCCGGCAGGCGATACAGGGGCCAGAGCATCGCCAGCATCAAGAAGCCCACCAGCAACTGCAATTTGATGACCCCTGCGGACGTTTGCTGCAAAGCAAACACCCACAGCGCCTCATAGCCGATCTCCAGCACGACGGTTAGCGTGAGCAACAGAATACAGGCGACCAATACCACCGGCAGCACCTGGCTGACGGTGAAGAAAAGGCGAACCAGGCGGTCCCTTGATACCAGCGCGGCCTTGCCCGCCCAGTGAAAAGCCAGCAACGACGCAACGCCCAGCAGCGTCAGCAGGAGGGAGAAGCGTAGGGAGAAATGCGCCAACCAGGTGCCGACCTTGGCAAAGCCCAATTCACGGTCAACGTAATAGAGCCGATTGTAGGCCAGGCTGTGGGCCACGTAGGGCTCGTAGGCCTTGCCGTTGAATTGGACGTGACGGCTGTCGTTTACCGCTTCCATGTGTGCCATTTCGGCGATGAAACGCTGCAGTTGCGCCTTGTCTTCCAGCAGCAGGGTACGGTGCGCGTCGGCACGCTGTACTTGCCAAACCGCCATCGCTATCAGCAACAGTGGCAGCAAGACCAGGCGCCAGGCCAGAATGCGCTTGTCACGCGACGTCATTTGAGGCTCTCCATGCCAGGTGTACGGGCGGCTATCCTAACCGACCCGCAAATTTCAGTCCCGCTTGACCAGCCCAGGCAGCTGCGCCACCAGCTTCTGGTTGTTGAACGGCGCCCGAATGAACCCACGCTGACGCCCATCCGGCCCGACGATGGCCAGGTTGCCGCTGTGATCCACGGTATACCCCGGCTTGCTGGTATCAGCCGGAATGAACGGGATGCTCAAGGCATTGGCGAGCTTCTGGGTATCCGCGATGGACCCCGCCACCCCAACGAAATCCTTGTCGAAATAGCCCAGGTACTGCTTGAGCTGGTTCGGCGTGTCGCGGTTCGGGTCCACGCTCACCAACACCACCTGCAGGCGGTCCACCGCCTCTTTGGGCAGCTCGCTCTTCACCTGGCGCAACTGGGCCAGGGTGGTCGGGCAGATGTCCGGGCAGTAGGTGTAACCAAAGAACAGCAGCGACCACTTGCCTTTGAGGTCATCCAGCGCCACCGGCTGGCCGTCCTGGTTGGTCATGGTCACATCGGCCACCGCACGGCTTTGTGGCAGAAGAATGATGCCGGCATCGATCAGCTCGGTCGGGTTGGGCTGATCGCGGCCGTTAAGCACCTTGTTGACGGTCAGGCCCATGATCAACGCGACCAGGGCAACGAGAATGAAGACGGTTTTCTGGGTTCGGGTCATAGGTTCAGCAACAGGTAGTGGTCAACGAGCAACGCGATGAACAGCGCGAACAGGTACCCGATAGAGTACTTGAAGGTGCCGATCGCCGCGTGCGGCCGGCTGCCACGGTACAACACCCAGGCCCATTGCAGGAAGCGCAGGCCCAATGCCAGGGCGCAGGCCAGGTACAGCGGGCCGCTCATGTGAATGGCGTAGGGCAGCAGCGTGACCGCCAGCAA
This sequence comes from Pseudomonas sp. LFS044, assembly GCF_047978245.1. Lineage (NCBI taxonomy): Bacteria > Pseudomonadati > Pseudomonadota > Gammaproteobacteria > Pseudomonadales > Pseudomonadaceae > Pseudomonas > Pseudomonas sp. LFS044. Next base: position 199,940 of record NZ_JBFPFX010000004.1, on the reverse strand, counting down.
TATCAAGGTGTAGAGCAGACTGTGCAGTTTGGTGTAGCGCTCCCCGTGGGTCACCGGCAGCATCGGGATATCGGCCTTGGCGTACTCCTCCTTGCGGTGGATGGCCAGCGCCCAGAAGTGCGGCGGGGTCCAGGTGAAGATAATCAGCACCAGCAGCAGCGGCTCGGCACTGACATGGCCACTTACCGCCACCCAGCCCAGCAGCGGCGGGGCCGCCCCGGCCAGGCCACCGATGACGATGTTCTGCGGCGTGGCACGCTTGAGAAAGCCGGTGTAGAGCACCGCATAGCCAAGCAGCGAAGCCAGCGTCAGCCAGGCGGTGAGGGCGTTGGTGAATACCAGCAGCAGGGCCATGCCCAGCAACGCCAAGGCGAGGGCGAACAGCAGCGCCGGCAGCGGCTCGACCCGCCCCTCGGCCAGCGGCCGTTTGTGGGTGCGCGCCATCAGCGCATCGATCCGCCGGTCCACCACGTGGTTGACCACCGCCGCGCCGCCCGCACACAAGCCGATGCCCAGGTTACCGAACAGCAGCACGCTCCAAGGCACACCGGCACGGGTCGCCAGGAACATGCCCACCAGCGACGTGATCAACATCAGCACCACCACCTTGGGCTTGGTCAGCTCCAGGTAGTCGCGCCAACCGGCACGCCGGACATTCAGAAGCGTCGCCACGCGTCATTCCTCATGTGATGGGACACACCCAGCCCGGTTACCGGTGTCAGGCGCCAGCCATGGCCGACGCGCACCTTGTCGACCACCCGAATGCGGTAGTTCACCAGGACCATGCTCAGCAGCAGCATTGCGCCCCCGGCGTTATGGGCCACGGCCACGGCCAGCGGCAGATGGAACACCACGTTGCTGATGCCCAGGCCGATCTGCAGCGCCAGCGCCAGCAGCACCAGCCGCGCTAGCCCAGGCAAGCCGCAGCGGCGCAGCTTCCAGCTGAGCATCAGCAGCACGCAGGTGACCAGCAACGCCCCAAGGCGATGGCTGATATGAATGGCGGTACGCGCGTCGCTGTCCAGCTGCCCACCCAGGTAATTGGGGCCAATGTGCTGAGTGAGGTGGAAACCGTTGCTGAAGTCGGCTGCCGGCCACCACTGGCCATGGCAGGTGGGCAGGTCGATGCAGGCGACGGCCGCATAGTTGGCGCTGACCCAGCCGCCCAGCGCGATCTGGCCGACCACCACCAGCAGCGCCAAGGCCGCGATACGCCGCAGGCTCAGCGGCAACTTGGGCGGTGGCGCAAAGGCCCGTGATAGACGCAGGGATAACAGAAACAAGAGGCTCAAGGTGGTGAAGCCACCCAGCAAGTGTGCGGTGACCACCTGCGGCCACAGCTTGAGGGTAACCGTCCACATGCCGAACGCTGCCTGGGCCAGCACCACGCCCAGCAACATTACCGGCAGGCGGTACGGCTGGCCGTCGCGGGCATGGCGCCGCACGGCCTGAACAGCGAGCAGTGCAATCACCAGGGCGAGCGTGCCAGCAAAGTAGCGGTGGACCATCTCGGCCCAGCCCTTGGCTTCTTCCACTGGATGCTCGGGAAAATGCATCTCGGCATGGGCCAGCTGCGCGTCGGTTTTAGGCACGCTGATGAAGCCATAGCAACCCGGCCAGTCAGGGCACCCCAGGCCGGCATGGGTCAGGCGGGTATAGGCACCGAGCAGAACGACCAGCAGTGCCAGCAAGGTAGCGAACACAGCGAGGCGGAATCCGGGTCTGGCCATGGCAGGCTCCTAGCCGATGTTGGACAGCTTGAGCAGGTGGCGCAGGTCGTCCAGCACATGCTTGCCGTTGACCTTGCCGTCGTAGCGCAGTACCAGGTTGCCGTGGGGGTCGACGATCCACAGCTGCGGCGCCAGTTCGCCAACCTTCTGGACGTAGCGCTGGGCATCCAGCGGGTAACGTTGCAATTGCGGGTACTCGCGGCCCAGCAAGGCCTGATAGTCACCGCTCAGGGCCTGGGAAGTGGCCAGGGCATGGCTGGCGCGGCTGGCATCCCGGCCCAGGCCGATCTGAATCTGCCGGGCCAGGTAGACCAACTGCTGGCACTCCTCGGCACACGCCTCGGGGGCGCTGACCAGCAACTGCCAACGTGCGTCATCGCCGGCAATGCCGATATCGCTGCGGCTCTCGCCGTTGCCAATCATCGCGCCGTGGTAGTTGCGACCTTCCGGCACCCAGAACTTCAGTTTGTACATGCTGGTGGCCAGGATCATCGGGCCGAGCACCACCAGCAGAATCAGGATCAGCTGCAAGCGCCCACGGGCTCTGGGTTTGCGACGTTCAGGCACTTCCAGTGGAGTGGTGGCGGCGGCCATGAGGGTTCTCCTTTTTGTTGTGCCAGCCGAAATAGAGGTAAAGCAGTACCAGGGCAACGGCCAGGGCAAACCATTGCACGGCGTAGCCCAGGTGTTTTTCCGGGCCCATGGCAACCACCGGCCAATCCAGGCGGTAGGCCGCAGGGCCTGGCTGCAGGCGCAGCTCATGGCCGAAGCCTTCGCGGTCAAGCTGTTGCCATAATTGAGCGGGGTTAACGGCGGTGAGCAGATGCGGCCATTGGCCGCCCACCGGGTCGGGGTGCAGCTGGAAGGTGCTGCCCGGTGCCACATACACGGAAGCATCCATGGCCATTGCCTGCACCGGTGTGTCGAAGGTTACCGGTACACGCCGGTCCGGCCACGGCAGCCAACCGCGATTGACCAACAGCCACAGGCCGCTGGGCTGGTCATGGAAAGGCTGCAGCAGCTCGACGCCGGCCTGGCCATCGCGCATGCGGTTGTCCAGCAGCAGGCTGTGCTCGGCATCGAAACGGCCATACAGGTGCACGCGACGGAAGGCGGCATCGTCGCTTTGCTGCAACTGGGCAGTGGAGAGCGGCGCATCAACGCTGCGCTCGGCATAAGTCGCCAGCAGGGCGCGCTTCTCATCGGCCCGGCTCAGTTGCCAGCAACCAAGCGCAATCAGCCCTGGCAGTAGCGCAAGCACCACCAGGGTCGGTACCCAGCCCGGCCGAAACGGCCTCACTGGCGCCTCGCTATACTTATCCTCATTACCGCATCCCCCTGGAGAAGCGCCATGCTCAAGGCCGCGATTGTCCTGATGCTGTTGGCCACCATCGCCAGCCTGTTCAGTGGCCTTGTGTTTCTGGTCAAGGACGATGAAAACTCGACCCGCTTGCTGAAGGCGCTGACGGTGCGTGTCACCCTGGCAGCCTTGACCGTCGGCCTGGTGGCTTACGGCTTGATCAGTGGTCAGCTGATGTCTCACGCGCCGTTCTGATGCTTCAGCGGATCCACTGGCCCTGTCGCCCGCCAGCCCGCGCCCCCCCGGGGTGTGTGGGGGTGGGGGGGGGCGCCGGCGACAGGGCCCTAAAGCACGTACACAAAGATGAACAGCCCGACCCACACCACATCGACGAAGTGCCAGTACCAGCTGGCCGCCTCGAAACCGAAGTGCTTTTCGGGGTTGAAGTGCCCGCGCAGGATGCGCACGAACATGACGATGAGGATGATCGTGCCCAGGGTCACGTGGGCCCCGTGGAAGCCCGTGAGCATGAAGAACGTCGCGCCGTAGATCCCCGACCCCAGCGTCAGCCCCAGCTTGGTGTAGGCCTCGTGGTACTCGTACGCCTGCAAGGCAATGAAGCTGATACCCAGCAGAATGGTCAATGCCATCCACAGTTTCAGCGGGCCACGATGGCCACGGCGCAGGGCGTGGTGGGCGATGGTGATGGTCACGCTGGAGCTGACCAGCAAGATGGTATTGATCAGCGGCAGGTGCCAGGGGTCAATGACGTCCTTGGGCGGCGGGAACAGTTTGGGGTCCGGGGTGTGCAGCAGCGGCCAGGTGAATTCGAAGCTTGGCCACAACATGTGCGCCACACCCTTGGCACCCTCGCCACCCAGCCACGGCCCGGCCCACACGCGCACATATAACAGCGCGCCGAAGAACGCCATGAAAAACATCACTTCAGAGAAAATGAACCAGCTCATGCCCCACCGGAACGAGCGGTCCAGCTGCGGGCTGTACAGCCCGGCGCGGCTTTCTTTCACCACCGCCCCGAACCAGCCGAACAACATGTAGGCGAGGAACAACGCACCGACAAAGAAAATCAGCGGCCCATGGGAATCAGGGTGGCCGGCCTTGAGGTCGTTGAACCAGGTGCCCAGGCCGAACACGGTGATGAACATGCCGATAGTGGCGATGATCGGCCATTTGCTCTGCGCCGGGACGTAGTAGTGATCGTGACTTGCCATTGCTGTTCTCCTTCCCTTAACGGGCGCCCTGAACGTCTTGGGCCACGATGTGCGCGACCGGCGGGTGGCGAGCGGTGATGTCGAACAAGGTGTAGGCCAGTGTCAGGTGCTTCACGCTGGCCGGCAGGTCACGGTCGACGATGAAGCGCACCGGCATCTCGATGCGTTCGCCGGGCTGCAGCACCTGCTGGGTAAAGCAGAAGCACTCGGTCTTGTGGAAATAAGCCGCGGCTTCAGCCGGCGTAATACTCGGTATGGCCTGGGCGCTCATCGGCCGGTCGGTCGGGTTGTGGGCGACGAAGATCATCTGGTTGACGGCCCCCGGGTTGACCTCGAGCTGGTCGGCGGTGGAGTAGAAATCCCAGACCATGTCGCTGGCATTGGTCGACATGAACTGCACCCGCACCGACCGCGTGGGGTCGCTGACCTGGCTGCCTTCGTACTGCCCGCCGGTCTTGCCATTGATGCCGAAGGCTCTGCACATCACGTCGTAGATCGGCACCAAGGCAAAGCCGAACGCGAACATCACCACCGTCAGCATCAGCAGGCGCAGTACCAGGCGTTTGAGCGGTTGGCCGGTCATGGGCGGGGTCCTATTTCACTTCCGGCGGTGTCTGGAAGGTGTGATAGGGCGCCGGCGACGGAACCGACCACTCCAGCCCTTCGGCGCCATCCCAGGGTTTGGCCGGGGCCGGCGCGCCACCGCGGATGCACTTGATGACGATGAACAGGAAGAAGATCTGTGTGGCGCCGAACATGAAGGCACCGATCGACGACACCATATTGAAGTCGGCGAATTGCAGGTTGTAATCGGGAATCCGCCGCGGCATGCCGGCCAGGCCTACGAAGTGCATGGGGAAGAAGGCCATGTTCATGCCGATGAACGACAGCCAGAAGTGCAGCTTGCCAAGGGTTTCGTCGTACATGTGGCCGGTCCATTTCGGTAGCCAGTAGTACGCCGAGGCGAAGATGCCGAAGATTGCCCCGGGCACCAGCACATAGTGGAAGTGCGCCACCACGAAGTAGGTGTCGTGGTATTGGAAGTCCGCCGGTGCAATCGCCAGCATCAGGCCGGAGAACCCGCCGATGGTGAACAGGATGACGAAGGCGATGGCGAACAGCATCGGCGTCTCGAAGGTCAGCGAACCTTCCCACATGGTGCTCACCCAGTTGAACACCTTCACCCCAGTGGGCACGGCGATCAGCATGGTGGCATACATGAAGAACAGCTCGCCCACCACCGGAATGCCGACCACGAACATGTGGTGCGCCCAGACGATGAACGATAGAAAGGCGATCGCACCGGTGGCGTAGACCATCGAGGTGTAGCCGAACAGTGGCTTGCGCGAGAACGCCGGGATGATCGAGCTGACCGCGCCGAACGCCGGCAGGATCATGATGTACACCTCGGGGTGGCCGAAGAACCAGAACACATGCTGGAACAACACCGGGTCACCGCCACCGGCCGCGCTGAAGAAGCTGGTGCCGAAGTGGATGTCCATCAGCATCATCGTCACCACCCCCGCCAGCACCGGCATTACCGCGATCAGCAGGAAGGCGGTAATCAGCCAGGTCCAGACGAACAGCGGCATTTTCATCAGGGTCATGCCGGGCGCACGCAGGTTGAGGATGGTGGCGATGACGTTGATCGCGCCCATGATCGAGCTGATGCCCATCAGGTGGATGGCAAAGATGAAGAAGGTCACGCTGGCCGGCGCGTAGGTGGTCGACAGCGGCGCGTAGAAGGTCCAGCCGAAGTTGGGCCCGCCGCCTGGGCTGAACAGCGTCGACACCAGCAGCAGAAAGGCAGCCGGCAGTAACCAGAAGCTGAAGTTGTTCATCCGCGGCAGGGCCATGTCCGGCGCGCCGATCATCAGCGGGATCATCCAGTTGGCCAGCCCGACGAAGGCCGGCATCACCGCACCGAACACCATGATCAGGCCGTGCATGGTGGTCATCTGGTTGAAGAACGCCGGCTCGACGATCTGCAGCCCGGGCTGGAACAGTTCGGCGCGGATCACCATGGCGAACGAGCCGCCGAGCAGGAACATCATGAAGCTGAACCACAGGTACATCGTGCCGATGTCCTTGTGGTTGGTGGTCAGCACCCAGCGCATCAGGCCCTTCGCTGGGCCGTGCGCGTGCTCATGGCCGTGGGCGTGGTCGTCGATCACTGCACTCATGTCCTGTCTCCTGCAATCTGCTGACTGCCGCGAGTAACCCGGTTCATTGCGCTTCTGCCTGCTTGAGCGCCAGCACGTCCTTCGGCGTGACCATGTCACCCTTGTTGTTGCCCCAGGCGTTGCGCTCGTAGGTGACCACCGCGGCGATATCGACTTCCGAGAGCTGCTTGCCGAACGCGGCCATGGCAGTGCCGGGCTTGCCGTGGAAGACGATGCCCAGGTGGCCTTCCTTCGGCCCGGTGGCGATCTTCGAGCCCTTGAGGGCCGGGAACATCGGCGGCAACCCCTGGCCCTCGGCCTGGTGACAGGCCACGCAGGTGGTGTGGTAGACCTTGTCGCCGCGCTCCACCAGCTCTTCGAGGGTCCATTCCTTGCTGGTCAGCTCCTTGAGCTTGGCCGCTTCGGCTTTGCGCTCGCCCAGCCAGGTGTCGTAGTCGGCCTTGGACTTGACCTCCACCACCACCGGCATGAACCCGTGGTCCTTGCCGCACAGCTCGGTGCACTGGCCGCGGTAGATGCCGGGCTTCTCGATACGCGTCCAGGCTTCGTTGACGAAGCCCGGGATGGCGTCACGCTTGACCGCGAACGCGGGTACCCACCAGGAATGGATCACGTCGGCAGCGGTGACCAGGAAGCGCACCTTGGCGCCCACCGGCAACACCAGCGGCTGGTCGACTTCGAGCAGGTAGTGCTCGTCCTTGGGCGCCTTGTTGTGAATCTGGTCGGCAGGGGTGGCCAGGTTGCTGAAGAACTCCACGTCCTGGCCCAGGTATTTGTAATGCCACTTCCACTGGTATCCGGTGACCTGGATATCGATGTCCGACTCGCTGGCGTCGTAGATGTCGATCAGGGTCTTGGTGGCCGGTATGGCCATGGCCACCAGAATGAGGAAGGGGACCACGGTCCACATGATCTCCACCCAGGTGTGCTCGTGGAAATGCGCAGCCTGCTGGCCGGTGGAGCGCCGGTGGACGACCATGGACCAGAACATCGCACCGAACACCACGATGCCGATGATCACGCAGATCCAGAAAATGGTCATGTGCAGGTCGAACACAGCGTTGGAGACTTCCGTCGCCCCCGGTGCCATGTTCACGGTCCAGGCGGCGTTGGCCTGACCGAAAACCGTCCACAACAGGAGGCCCATCCAGACATGTGGATGTCGCATCATTGCGGGTTCCCCTTCTAATTCTTGTTGTCCCGGAGGCGTGGCCTGCGGCAAGAGGGAACGGCGGTCAAGACTGCCTGGCTTCGACGACCGAGCCCCTGCGAAATGCAGTCGGGCCTCATCAACGAATCACGTTCAACCCGAGTATAGACAGCGACCAATGGCACGCAACGGCGAGCATGAAATGAACTTCACGAAATACCCAAATACCCCGCAAGGCCCATTCTAGATAGGGCATGGCATAATAGTGGCGCCAACATATAGCCAAGAGCGCACACGTTTGCGGGATTTATAACAAATGCGTCTTAGGTATTCTGTATACCGAGCTAATTTAGTGTCTTCCGTTTGAAACGTCTTGTCCCTGGAGTTGTCATGAACATCGCTGCTGTACGCGAGCAAATCAGCCAAGCCCACGATCACGAACGCCGTACTGGCCAACTGAAAGAGCGTCTCGAGGCCCAACTGCCACACCTGCACCCCTCGATCCAACTGCCTGAGCAGGACGCCCAGGGTACTTTGGCGCGCTTCGTCAGCGCCTACATCGACCAGGTTCCGGAATTGCTGGAGGCTGCCCACGCGGTGGCACTCGAAGCCGGTATCGAATCGCAGATCAAACCTGTACTGAAGATTGCCGAAGCCTACTTCCTGCAGCCGCCCCATGTGATGGATGGGCATGTCGGCGTGGACTGCCTGCTGGATGAGGCCTACCTCGCGCATCGCCTGGTGGAGGAAGTGAACGACCTGTATATCCGCCATTTCCAGCAACCGCTGATCCCCTTCGATACCACCATGGCCAACCTGATCGCCCATCAGTTGATCGGCGAGGACTTCGCCAACCAGCTGGACGAGGTGGTGCACCACTCGGTGGATGAAATGCTCAATGACGAAAGCTTCGCTGCTGAATCGGTAGAGGCCTATCGCGACACCTTGAGCAGCCCCGAAACCGGCGCAGCATGGAAGCGCTGGCCTTGCCTGTCGCGGCAACTGGGCGTCGAGTTGGGCCAGCCGGCCTGATGTCCGCCAGTAGCCCCATCGGAATCGGCTCCCGCTGATCGGCTGAAGCGTGCACGGATAGACTCTTCCCGCCTGCCTTTGGGTAGGCATTTCCCTTATCAGGCGAGGAAGAATCAATGAGCATCAAATGGAACAGGCTCTATACCGACCTGTTACGCGGCAGCCGCTCGACCCTCTGGGGCAACTGGGCGCTCAATCCGGTCATCAAGCCGGGCGCAGTCGGCATCATCGACCCGTCCTCCGGCGATTTCACCCTTGTCAGCGAAGCGCTGCCGAATGTGGACATTACCAACATCCAGCAAGGGCGCCGCTGGGCTATCAGCTCAAAGGACGTTTCCCGCAAGGAAACCAAAGCCAATGTGGCTGGTACAGTGTTGGACCCAGCCACCGGCATCCAGGTAAAGCCAGAGCTGACCCTCGAGTGGAACTTCTGCAAAGAAGAGTCGATTGCTTCAGAGTTTGCACTCAATGGTGAACAGCGATTGAGCGACATGGCCGTGATTCATGATCAATACGACTGGCTGTACGCCCAGGCCCAGAAGGTCGGCATGGCGAGCGATGGCAGGATTGCCGAAGGGTTCGGCGTGGTGACCAGTGTCATCCTTGCCGACAGCGGCGTGAATGCGGGAGCGAAGAGCAAAAATGCCAGGTTTTCCCTTTCAGGCTCGGCCAGTGGCCTTAATAGCTTGTTGGGTGAAAACGGCACTACCGGCCAAGGTGGGGCAACATTCATCTCCACTCGCGATACCACTTCGGTCGAGACACACACACTGCCCGCGCAAGACGGCCAGGTAGCAACCACGCCACTGCCTGTGGCCTACAGTTTTGCATCCTTCGGCCCTGACAAACTGATCATTCCGATCTGGGTGCGAAAAATCGGCAGCCTGCGGCTGGCCGTGGACAGCAAAGCCACCTCCGCCACCACCTATATCACCAAGGTGTCTATTGCCTACGACCTGCCTGGCCAGCCTCGCAAAACCGAAGGTCCGCTCGCAATCTCCGGCGGTCTTTCCAATAGCTTCGACATTCCACTGGGTGCCAGAAACCTCGAGTTCAAGGCCGAGTTCGTCAACCTCGGCAATAACCAGGTGATCACCAAGCATTGGGCTACGCCTCTGAGCCAGTGGCTGGGCGGCAGCCGGACCATCAACCTGTACGGTACCTGGCCCGGCTCGCCCTCCATCAGCGTCGTCGAAGAAGACCAGCCTTAGCACTCTGCAGCAGTACGCACACGCCCCTCGATGCGGCGTTTGAAGCCTCGCTGCTCGATGATCAGGCGCGAGCCGGCACTGCGTTGGGCGCGCCCCCAGTCCTCAAGCATCTCCAGTACCGAATGGTCGATATAGTGCAGGTTGGCCAGCGGCACGTGCAGCTGCGTGCCCGCAGGCACCTTGTCCAGCACCTGGGTCAGTGCAGGCACCTTGAGGAAGGTCGCCGCGCCACTGAGCCGCAACTCCATGTGCCGCGGCTTGTCCAGGCTGACCAGGTTGATCTTCAAGCGCGCCGCCTGGAGTGCCAACTTCAGCAAAGTGAGCGCGAAGCCCAGCAATACACCGGTCAGCAGGTCGGTGAAAATGATCGCCAGCGCGGTGGCCGCGTAGGTGAACATCGGCATCCGGCCGTACCGGCCCAGGCCGCGAAACGCCTTGAAGTCCACCAGCTTGATGCCGGTGTACACCAGCACGCCGGCCAGGCTCGCGACAGGGATCTGCTGCAGCACGCTGCTCAACACCACGACGAACGCCAGCAGCCACAAACCATGCAGAATGGCCGAGGCACGGGTCTGCGCGCCTGCCTGAACGTTGGCCGAGCTGCGCACGATCACCCCGGTCATCGGCAAGGCGCCGAGTACGCCGCACAGCATGTTGCCGATGCCCTGAGCCGACAGCTCGCGGTCGAAGTCCGAACGCTGGCCGCTGTGCATGCGGTCGACGGCGGCGGCAGACAGCAAGGTTTCGGCACTGGCGATGAAGGCCAGGGCGAAGGCGGCGACCAGTAGGGTAGGGTCCGCGAGCTTCATCAGGTCATCCGGGCGGATCCAGTCAATGGCCTGGGAAAGGTCCGCTGGGACCTCCACACGGTTCACCGGCAGCGCAAGCCACATGCTGATCAGCGTCATTGTCGCCACGCCAAGCAAGGCACCAGGAATAAAGCGCAGCTTTTGCGGCCGCAAGCGCTCCCAGGCCCACATGATGGCGATGGTCCCCAAGCCTAGGGCACCGGCTTGCCAGCCGGAACCTGCGCTTTCCAGCGGCAGGGCAGAGGCCAGGGTCGCCGGAAACTCCAGCAGGTTCTGCATGCCCGAAGGCTGCGGTGCTGTGTCGAACATCACGTGCACCTGCGACAACACAATCAGCACACCAATACCGGCCAGCATCCCATACACCACGGCCGGAGCCGTCACGCGGAACCAGCACCCCAGGCGCAGGCGCCCGGCCAGCAACTGCAACAGGCCCGCCAATAACAGGATCGGCCCGAGCATGGCCACGCCGTGCTGGCGCACCAGCTCGAACACCAGCACCGCCAAACCTGCCGCAGGGCCACTGACCTGAAGTGGCGAGCCCGCCAGGAAGCCCACCACTACACCACCGATGATCCCAGTGATCAGGCCTTTGGCCGGTGGCATACCCGAAGCGATCGCGATGCCCATGCACAAGGGCAGGGCCACCAGGAACACCACCACCGATGCCAACAACTCACGCGGCAGCGCCGCTTTCAACTGTGTAATGTTCACCGTGTTTCTCCTTTCTCTGTCACACGGCCATTCCTCTGGTCGTGGGCACGTTGGCCCCTGACGAACGCGCAGGCGCGGGCCGCCAGCGAGCATGCCGGCAGGGCAGTCAGGGAATTCAGGGCAGCCGAAAGCCGCGCCACACCCCGCTGGGTGCAGCCGGCTATCAAGGTTCTAGCTGTGGATGGGTCGCTTAGTAGCGGCCTCTCGGAGTGGCGCAGGGGACCGGTTCACCCGCGGCCAGGGGCATGAAGCTGTCGCTGGCGGCGTCGTAAGCTTCGATCTTGCTGGTCTCGATGTCGTAGACCCAACCGTGGATATACAGCTCGCCGGCCGCCAAACGCGAGGCCACCGACGGGTGGGTACGCAAGTGGTGCAACTGGGCGATGACGTTTTCACGTGTCAGCACCTGCATGGTTTCGTGCTCGCTGCCGCAAGAGCAGTTGTTCTCGACCACGGTGCGCGCCACTTCAGCGTGCCGCAACCAGGCGGAAACAGTCGGCATCTTGGCCAGTGATTGCGGGTTGAGCACCGCACGCATGGCGCCGCAGTCGGAGTGGCCACAAATAATGATGTGGTGCACGCCCAACGCCGACACGGCGTACTCGATGGCGCTGGAAACGCCGCCGTTCATCTGGCCATACGGCGGCACCACGTTGCCGACGTTACGGGTCACGAACAGGTCGCCAGGCGAGCTCTGGGTGATCAGCTCGGGGACGATCCGCGAGTCGGCGCAGGTGATGAACATGGCGCGCGGCGTTTGCGCGGTGGCGAGCTTCTTGAACAGCTCTTGCTGCTCGGGGAAGACGTCATGGTGGAAACGCAGGAAGCCGTCGACGATGTGCTTAAGGGCGGCATCGGCGCTCTCCGCGGGGGCCTGCGGAACGACCTTGGATGGGTCCTTGACGGGCATGATTCATCCTCTTGACGGTGTGTAGGTAAATCCATTTTACCGGTGAAAGATTCTGGCTATGCGAGGAATTAGATGACACGCACAGGCCATAGATCACAGTCTTCGTGGACTGGTTTCCTACGCTAGCGGGGAAAACTTAACTGAAACTTAATTCGGAGGCTCTAGAACGGGTGTTCCAGATACAAAAGGCGGGAATAAGATAATAGCAAAAAACCATCAAATGCCAAGAGCCTGTAATAGGGTTGTGTGCTTTGATTAGTTGTACTGGGGATCAAAACAACGCCATCTGCCCGCCCGGGGGGCAGAATGCCGAGCAATCCAGTGCCTGGGCTTCGCGCCCCTCAAAGCCCAAACGCCGCATCGCCCTCGCGAAGCGTTGCGCCAACAGCTCGGCAAACACGCCCTCGCCACGCATCCGCGCACCGAAGCGGCTGTCATAAAGCTCCCCGCCTCGGCTTTGCCGGATCAGGCTCAGCACATGGCTGGCCCGCTGCGGGTAATGGTCCTGCAGCCACTGCTCGAACAGCGGTGCCACTTCCAGCGGCAGGCGTAACATCATGTAAGCCGCACTCTGCGCACCGGCCTCCTTGGCGGCCTCCAGCAACTGCTCCAGCTCACAGTCGTTGATCATCGGGATCATCGGCGAACACAGCACCCCCACCGGTACGCCTGCCTCGCGCAGCACCCGGATGGCGCGCAGCCGAGCCTTGGGCGACGCCGCACGGGGTTCGAGCACCCGCTTGAGGTCATCGTCCAGCGTGGTCAGGCTGATCATCACCCGCGCCAGCCGCTGGCTGGCCATCTCCGCCAGCAAGTCCAGGTCACGCAGTACCAGAGAGCCTTTGGTGACGATGGTCACGGGGTGGCGAAAACGAAGCAGCACCTCGAGCAATTGCCGGGTCAACCGCTGCTCGCGCTCGATCGGTTGATAAGGGTCGGTGTTGGCCCCCAGGTTGATCGGGGCGCAAACGTAACCCGGCTTGCTCAATTGTTGCGCAAGCACCTCGGCTGCATTGGTCTTGGCGATCAGCTTGGTCTCGAAATCCAGGCCAGGGGATAGGTCCCAATAGGCATGCGAAGGCCGGGCATAGCAGTAAATGCAGCCATGTTCACAGCCACGGTAGGGGTTGATGGAGCGGTCGAACGGCAAGTCAGGCGATGTGTTCCGGCTGATGACCGTCTTGGCGATCTCGACCCGCACCTCTGTAACTTGGGTGGGTGGAACCTCTTGGTACCAGCCGTCATCTTGCGCAACTGAATGGTTTGCAGCGAAGCGATTATGCGGGTTGTGCGCCGTACCACGGCCTTTTTGCGGTGCTGAAGGATTCATGGCTAACCCCGATACTGTATTCATATACAGTATCGGGGTACTGCACATCTTGCCAGCACCTCCGGTCAGGCCAGCCCATGCCAACGCAGGTAGGCTGCCTGGCTGGGCCTGCGCCCGAGGAACGCTTCGATGCCCTCACGCAGTGGCCGTGAGGCCCCAGGCTCGAATAACACCTCCTGTAGTGCCCGACCCGTTTCGCGGTCGAGCAGGCCCTGTGCATCGAAGCGGGTGAACAAGTCGAACGCGTGAACATCCGCCCACAGGTAAGCGTAGTAGCCGGCATCGTACCCATCGACCAGATGGTCGAACGCTTGCACAGGGCGCTCGAAGCCCGCCAATGGCCAGTAGCCGCAACGCTCACGCGCATTTTCCAGGCGCTGCATGATCGTTCTGCCATCCCCGGGTGTGCCGTGCAGGTCCAGGTCGAAAAGCGCAAGGCTAAGGTCGCGGCCAATTTCCTCGATGCCCTCCTGACGGAGCTGGCTCAAATAGCTTTCAGCCTGAGCCTGGTCCAGCACGCTGCCTTCCGTGTTCGGCACGGCAATACCCGCCAGATAGCCAGCATCCCACACCCAGCGCTCCAGCAGCTTGCCGAACAGCTCTACGCCGTCGGTACCCAACTCCGGGACATTCGACATGACGTGGTTGCCGGTGCGCACCAGCAGATGGTGCAGGGCATGGCCGAACTCGTGATAGAGCTTGCGCAGTGACAAATGGTCCAGCAGCGGCTCGCCACCGGCCAGCGCTGCAGGGATATCGCTGTTAACCACCACGACCGCTAGCTGGTAGATACCTTCGGCATCCACCCGCCGGTTGCGCACATAGGTGGTAAATACGGCATCGGCCTGTTTGCCAGGGTGTTGCACGGCATCCAGGTAGAGGAGGCCGATGCGTGCATGGTCCTGCCACACCTCGAACGCCTGCACGCTGTTGTCCCAACTCGCCAGTTGCCCGGGCCGCAACTCGAGGGCAAACAGCCGTTGCGCCAGGTCGGTCAGCGCCGTGACCACTGTGCTCAACGGGAAATGTTCGCGAAATGCCTCGGGCGGTTGCGCGTCATCCGCGCCACCTTGCAGGTAGAGGATGTCCCAAGGTTCCACACGCTCCAGGCCCTGCGCCAGCGCCCTCTGCTCCAGGCCCGATCGCCATTGAAGCATGCCGGGGTTTACCGCCATTGCCAGGCCCTGGAGAAACTCGAGTACATCGCTTAACGTGCCTGCACTCTTGGCCTTCAGGCTCCGTTCGGGGTGGCTGGCAAAACCAAGCAAGCGTGCTTCTTCATCCAGCAATTCGGCCAGGCGCTGCAGGCGCGTGCCATTATCATCCAGCGGATCGCTACTGGCCCCGCGGGTGTGGTAGGCGCGGTAGAGTTTTTCGCGCAACGGGCGATGCTCGGCTTGCCGTAGCACGGCTTCGGTGGGCGCACTTTCGCAGGCGATCAGCCAGCCATCCGCGCCGGCCTCACTGGCCCGCGCAGCCAACTCGTCGCGCAGCCTCTGGCAAAGGCCTCGCAGTTCACTGGCGTCTTCGACCAGAAGCCCAGGCCGGTTGATGCTATGGCGGAACGCCCCACGCAGGGCAGTGATCTGCGCCCGTAATTCAGCCAGGCGAGCTTTGTCGCTTGCGTCGAGTAAAGCGCCACTGGCGGCAAACTTGTCCAGGTGCCAGCGTAAAGTGGTGCGTTGCTCTGTGTCCAGATTCAAGCCGATAGCGCTGGTCGCCAGGCGCTGGTACAACGCCAGCAACCTACCATTGGTGAACTTCTGGTCGAAACGCGCAAGGGTCCGGACGTAGAAACCGTCAATTGCCTCAGCCCAGGTCGGATGCTTGCCCACCAGTGGGACAACCGCATAAAGCACGCCCAGCAACTGCGCATCCAGCCCATCCACCGCCAGCACCAGGTCATCCCAGGTGGGGAGTGCCTGCTGCTGTTCGATGATGCGCGCGATACCTTGCGCGTGGGCCTGCAGCACATGGTCGAACGCAACGGCCATGTTTTCCAGGGTAATTGATGGGTAATCGATGGGGGTACTGCTGTTTTGCAGAAGGGGATTGTCCATGGGCAGCGCCTGGCTCGAGTTGAAGAGCTGGCGAGCATGCACGGCGAGCGAGCAGGGGACGGCCTGACTATCTACCACCCCAGGGGACAGGCAGGGACATGCCTGCCCGGGCATTGCGCCCGGGCTGCACGATGGCCTTACTCGGCCGGTTTCTTCAGCTTCGGATTGGGGAAGAACTGCACGGTCTGCACCTTGGCCGGCGCCGCCTTGGGCGCCAGGTGGTTGACCCGGGTGCCGAGCTCCTTGGGTACCGACAAGCCCTGTTCATTGAGGGTGTCAGTGAATCCGCAGGCCACGCACTCACGGTGCGGCACGTCGTCTTCGCTCCACATCATCAGCTTGTCCGGCTCGCTGCACGCCGGGCAGACCGCCCCGGCGATGAAGCGCTTCTTGGTCTTGTTCACAGCTACCTCGCTCATGCCGCTGCGCCTTCGCTCAGCCCGCAGTGGCGCAGCAATGCATCGATGGATGGCTCACGGCCACGGAAGTCGACGAACAGCACCATCGGCTCACGCGAGCCGCCCCGGGCCAGGATCGCCTCGCGGAAGGCGCGACCGGTCTCGGCATTCAGCACGCCTTCTTCCTCGAACCGCGAGAAAGCGTCGGCCGACAGCACTTCGGCCCACTTATAGCTGTAGTAGCCCGCCGCATAACCGCCAGCGAAGATGTGCGCGAAGCTGTTGGGGAAGCGGTTGTACGCCGGTGGGCGCATCACCGACACCTCGTCGCGCACACCCTCGAGCACCTGCAGCACGCTACGGCCATCGCCGTGGCTTGCGTGCAGTTCGAAGTCGAACAGCGAGAACTCCAGCTGGCGCACCATCATCATGCCGGACTGGAAATTCTTCGCAGCGAGCATCTTGTCCAGCAGGTCCTGGGGCAGGGCAGCACCGGTTTCGTAATGGCCGGAGATCAGCGCCAGGCCTTCCGGCTCCCAGCACCAGTTCTCCATGAACTGGCTCGGCAGCTCGACCGCATCCCAGGCCACGCCATTGATCCCCGACACGCCGGCATGCTCGATGCGGGTCAGCAGGTGGTGCAGGCCGTGGCCGAACTCGTGGAACAGGGTGGTGACTTCATCGTGGGTCAGCAGCGCAGGCTTGCCGGGCGCAGCCGGGGTGAAGTTGCACACCAGGTTGGCCACCGGGCTCTGCAACTCGCCGACTGCGGTACGGCGACGGTCACGGGCGCCGTCCATCCAGGCACCGCCACGCTTGTTGGCGCGGGCGTAGAGGTCGAAGAAGAAACGGCCCACGTGCTGGCCGTGCTCCTTGATCTCGAACAGGCGGACATCCGGGTGCCAGCTGTCGAAGCCCTTGAGTTCGGCGATTTCGATGCCGTACAGGCGCTGAACGATGCTGAACAGGCCAGACAGCACCTTGTCGATCGGGAAGTAGGCGCGCAGGGTTTCCTGCGACACGCTGTAGCGCTGTTCGCGCAGCTTCTCGCCGAAGTAACCGGCGTCCCAGCTGGCCAACTCGGCGCAGCCCTGCTCGGCAGCATAAGCCTTGAGCTGTTCCAGGTCCTGGGCGGCGAATGGCTTGGAGCGCTTGGCCAGGTCGCGCAGGAAGCTCAGCACCTGGTCGCTGGACTCGGCCATCTTGGTCGCCAGGCTGAGTTCTGCGTAGTTCGGGTAGCCCAGCAGGGTTGCCAGCTCCTGGCGCAGGTCGAGGATCTCGCGCATCACCGGGCCATTGTCGAACTGGCCGGCATTCGGGCCCTGGTCCGAGGCACGGGTGCAGTAGGCGGCATACAGCTCTTCACGCAGGGCGCGGTCGCTGGCGTAAGTCATCACCGCGTAGTAGCTGGGGAATTCCAGGGTAATCAGCCAGCCTTCGAGGCCTTTGGCCTGGGCGGCTGCGGCCATCTGAGCCTTGGCCGAATCGGTCAGGCCGGCCAGCGCGGCTTCGTCGGTGACATGCTTGGTCCAGGCCTGGGTGGCGTCGAGCAGCTGGTTGGAGAAGCGGCTGCCCAGCTCGCTGAGCTTGCTCTGCACTTCGGCATAGCGTTGCTGCTGTTCGGCAGGCAGGTCGATACCCGACAGGCGGAAGTCACGCAGAGCATGCTCGAGGATGGTCTTCTGCGCCACGTCGAAGCTGGCGGCTTCCGGGCTGTTGATCAATGCCTCGTAGGCTTCGAACAGCGCACGGTTCTGGCCCAGTTCGGTAGAGTAGGCACTCAGCGCTGGCAGGCAGGACTCATAGGCCTCGCGCAGCTCTTTGCTGTTGCACACCGCATTGAGGTGGCTGACCGGGCTCCAGGCCGCGCCCAGGCGGTCATTGAGTTCGTCCATGGCCAGCACCAGGCCAGCCCAGGTGGGGTTCTTGCCTTGCTTTTCGAGGATCTCGTCAATGGCTTTACGATTGTCGGCGAGGATCTCTTCGATCGCCGGCAGCACGTGTTCGGCACGGATCGCCGAGAAGGGTGGCAGATCATAGGACTGCAGAAGTGGGTTGTTCGCACTCACGGTTTGGCTACCTTGGCAGAAGAAACACTTCCCCATCTTAATTACAATCGACGCCGACCGCAGCAGGCAGCCTGCCTATCGGCACAGATGAGAGACCCTATCATGGCCATCCGAAGCTTCCAGCAACACACTCCGAAAGTTGGACTGCGGGCCTTCGTCGACCGTTCGGCGGTGGTTCTGGGCGACGTGGAGATCGGCGAAGACAGCTCGGTCTGGCCGTTGACGGTGATCCGCGGCGACATGCACCGCATCCGCATAGGCGCCCGCACCAGCGTGCAGGACGCCAGTGTGCTGCACATCACCCACGCCGGCCCTTTCAACCCTGACGGCTTCCCGCTGATCATCGGCGATGAGGTGACCATCGGTCACAAAGTCATGCTGCATGGCTGTACCCTGGGCAACCGCATCCTGGTCGGCATGGGCAGCACGATCATGGACGGTGCCATCGTCGAAGACGAAGTGATCATCGGCGCTGGCAGCCTGGTGCCACCCGGCAAGCGCCTGGAGAGTGGTTACCTGTACGTCGGCAGCCCGGTGAAACAGGCCCGGCCACTGACCGACAAGGAGCGCGCTTTCTTCCCCTACAGCGCCGGCAACTACGTGAAGCTCAAGGACCAGCATCTGGCCGAAGGCTACGACCGCCCGGAATGAACCTGACTACCGAGACGACCATGCACCAGCAGAACATCCTTTTCGACCTCGACGGCACCCTGACCGACCCGCGCCTGGGCATCACCCGCTCGATCCAGTACGCCTTGGCCAAGCTGGGCATCGACGAACCGGACCTGGCGCGCCTCGAGCACTTCATCGGCCCACCCCTGCTGCAGGCATTCATGCAGTTCTACAGCTTCGATGAAGCCAAGGCGTGGGACGCGGTGAACTACTACCGCGAGCGCTTCCGCGTCACCGGTCTGTATGAAAACCTGGTGTTCGAAGGCGTGCCGGAGCTGCTCGAGGCCTTGAACGGCCAGGGCCGCAACTTGTACATCGCGACCTCCAAACCTTGGGAGTTCGCCCGCGAAATTGCCCGGCATTTCGCCTTCGATCATCACTTCAAGGTGATCTACGGCAGCGAGCTGGATGGCACCCGCACCAACAAGGTCGAGCTGATCCGTCACTTGCTGGATGAAGAAGGGCTGGACCCGGCACAGACGCTGATGATCGGCGACCGCAAGCACGACCTGATCGGTGCGCGCAGTAACGGGTTGCAGGCGGTAGCGGTGGGGTACGGGTTTGGTAGCGATGAAGAGTTGAAGGCGCACACCCCGGAATTCCACTTCGCCACCTTGGCCGAGCTGCATCAGGCGTTCATTCGAACCTGAAGTTTGCGCGGTTCCTGTAGGAGCTGGCTTGCCGGCGATGGGCCGCAAAGCGGCCCCAAATGCTCACTGCCCCACAGACAACCGCGCCAACGCCGCCTTACGCTGTTCAGCCGGCAACCGCCCCAACGCTTCTACCTCCTGGTAAAACCGCGCCCAGTCACCCCGGGCTTCCCGAAACACCGCAGCAAACGCCGGCACCCACTGGTCATACAGCCCGAACGGCAACAACTTGGCATTGCTCATCGGCGCATACATCCAGGCGTCATAGCGCTTGTCCCCCGCCCACTGGGTGTCACGAACCTGACGATACTCACGCCGCAACCGCTCGAACTCCGCCTGCTTGGCCGCACGTTTCTGGGCATCATTCATAGGCCCGGCATAGATCGCCTGCAGCCGGTCGCGGCTGGCCAACACCAACCGGATGAACTGCTCACGCTGCAGCCCCTGATCACCCTGATTTGCTGCAAGCCCACGCGCCACGCGCCATTGCCGCGTTCCCTCCTGCTCGACGAAGGTGGCAAAGGACTCGTTGAATTCGGTGTCGTCCTGCACATAGACGCGCTGGTGCGCCAGCTCATGGAAGATCAGTGTCGCCAGGCGCTCATCGCCCCAGCCGACCATCGAGGACAGAATAGGGTCATCGAACCAGCCCAGCGTGGAGTAGGCCTCCACACCTCCCACATAGACATCCATGCCCTCCTGGCGCATCAGCGCTGCAGCGCCACGCGCGGCGCCCTGGCGGTAATAGCCGCGGTAGGCAACGCAGCCGGCGATGGGGAAGCAGTGCGTCACGGGCTGCAGCGACAGCTCGGGCGTTGCGAACACATTCCACACCACATAGGGCCGCCCCAGGTCGGCGTACACCCGATAACTGCGATTGTCCGGCAGCTTAAGCTGCTCGCTGGCAAACACCCGCGCCTGCTCTGCGTGCTGCAACCGGGCCCGTAACTGCGGTGTGCTGGCGGGGTCGGCAAGCACCTGCTGCACCGGCTGGCGCGCGCGCAGCAACTGCCACTGCCCCTCGGCCAGCTGGCCGTAATAGCCCAGGCTGCTGCAACCGTTCAGCAGAAAGGCGCCCAGCACGGGAACCAAACCTCTGAAAACGCGGTCGAGTGGCCCAGGGCCTGAGCGCTTCAAAAGAAAAAACCATACCATCTTGGGCAATCCAACTCGCTCACGGCCGATGCGCTCCAAGACTATCTCGCCAAGGGGGAGTTTCGCCATGCGTGCACTGTTCGTCGCCGGCTCACTGTTACTCGTATCCGCCTGTTCGACCTTGCCCGACCCGGACCCGAACCAAGCCTGGGTCGAATTGACTCCCCACGACGACACCTCGCTGCACGCGGTGCAGGTGGATGAACGCGACTGGGCCGACACCCGCTACTTCGAGGTTCAGCCCGGTAGCCACGAACTGACGGTGCGCTATCAATTCCCCGTTACGCCCAGCAATATCGGCCCGGTCGACGAGCCGCTGTGGCGCGATTGCCAGCTCAACCTGACCTTCAAGGACTTCAATGCCGGCCAGCGTTACCAGTTGCAGGCGGGCAGCATTGGCTTTCGGCCGTGGATCAAACTTTATGACCACCAGCAGAAGCTGGTCGGGCAGGGCCTGCCAGCGGGCTGCCAACGCACCTGAACCGCACAAACGGCGCTATGCTTGTAACTTGTGAATCGCAAGTGGGAGTTTTGCCATGCGCCAGCCCATGATGCTGATCGCCCTCAGTGCACTGGGGGCTTGCGCCAGCCCCTTGCCGCCCGTCGACCCCAAGCAGGCCTGGGTCGACCTCTACACCATCACCCCCGGCCGCGTGATCATGGCCGACAAGCTCGATGGCCAGCGCCTTGAAGATGGCCGTTATTTCCAGGTGACACCTGGCAAGCACGAACTGGTGGTGCGTTTCGATTACGAAATCTATTCTGGGGGCATGATGAGCCAACCCAGGGACCGAACCTGTTACCTGACCGTGCGCTTCGATAATTTCAAAGCGGGCGAGCGCTATCGCCTGGAGGCCCGGGCGCCGGTGATGGAGCCGCAGGTGCTGCTGTACGACGCCAGCCGCAAGGTGCTGGTCAACGAGCCCAGTAACGTGTTCTGCATTCCTTGAAACCTGAGGGCTGCAGTGCAGCCCTCAGGTGCTAGCGATCATTCTTCTGGTAAATGATCTTTTTGGTCCCGCCATCACAGCTGCCAACGACCATGTTCTGATCCTTGACGTCGCTGTTGGGCACGATCTCCAGGGTGTAGGACTGCACCCCCTGGGCCTGGATCTTGGCTTCGATCTCGGCCTTCAGTTCCTCGCACGGTTTGACCGCCGCCAGTGCAGAAGTGGCCAGCAGAGAAGCCAGCACGGCGATTGCTACGCGGATCATGGAACGGCTCCTGAAAGGGCAGCAGCGCTGCCGACGCTGTTTAGACTACAGCAAAGCGCCCCTGTTGCGCCGCCTAGCCCACCAGTGTGGCATCCAGGCTGATGGTCGCGTTCAGTACCTTGGACACCGGGCAACCGGCCTTTGCCTTGTTGGCGATCTCGAGGAACTGCGCTTCGCTGGCCCCCGGTACCTTGGCCTTGAGGATCAGGTGCACGGCAGTGATGGCGAAGCCGTCGGGCTGCTTGTCCAGGTTCACTTCGGCAATGGTATCGATGCGGTCAGCGGTCAGCCCCGCCTCGCCGAGCATCATCGACAGCGCCATCGAGAAACAACCGGCATGTGCCGCGCCGATCAATTCCTCTGGGTTGGTCCCGGGTGAGCCCTCGAAACGGGTGTTGAAGCCATAAGGGTTCTGCTTGAGCGCACCACTTTCGGTCGAGAGGAGGCCCTTGCCATCCTTCAAGCCACCTTGCCAGATCGCCGATGCTGTCTTTTTCATATTGCCTCCTGGTCACTCGGTTACATACCTATGGCTTCAGAGGTCACCCGCCTGCGGCAAGTTCAGAGCAATCGCACAGCAAACATTGAATACTCCGAATGTGCCCATACAGAGATGAAAAGGCCTTCGGCCAAACATTCTTGCGGAGGCTCCAATGACGCAGCTGCGTGACCTGAAAATTTCCACCCTCGACCTGGTGCCCGTGCGCGCTGACGCAGGCCCCGCGCAATCGCTGCGCAATTCACTGGACCTGGCCCAGCACGTCGAGCGTTTTGGCTACAACCGCTTCTGGGTTGCCGAACACCACAACATGGATGGCATCGCCAGTTCTGCGACCTCGGTACTGATCGGCTACCTGGCCGGCGGCACCTCGACCATCCGGGTCGGGTCGGGCGGCGTCATGCTGCCCAACCACGCGCCGCTGGTAATCGCCGAGCAGTTCGGCACCTTGGCCAGCTTGTATCCGGGCCGCATCGACCTGGGCCTGGGCCGTGCGCCCGGCTCCGACCAGATGACCGCCTATGCCCTGCGCCGCGAGCGTTCGGGCAGCGCCGATGACTTCCCGGACGATGTCGAGGAGCTGTCGCGCTACCTGGGCCCCCGCACCGATGATCAAAAAGTGATCGCCGTGCCGGGCCATGACACCGAGGTGCCGATGTGGCTGCTCGGCTCCAGCCTGTTCAGCGCCCAGCTGGCCGGCATGCGCGGCATGCCTTACGCCTTCGCCTCGCACTTCGCCCCGCACTACATGCATGAGGCGATCCGCGTCTACCGCAACCACTTCAAGCCGTCGACGACGCTGGATAAGCCCTACGTAATGCTCGGCGTTCCAATGGTGGTGGCCGAAACCGACGAACATGCTGAGTATCTGGCCACGTCGGTCTACCAGCGGATTCTGGCCCTTTTACGCGGGCAGAGCCTGATGCAGCGGCCACCGGTGGCCAGCATGGATGGCCTGTGGCTACCGCATGAACGGGATTCGGTGGGTAATTTCCTGGGCCTGGCGATGATCGGCAGCCCGCAGAAGGTACGGGCCAAGGTGCAAGTGCTGCTGGAACAGACCGGGGCGGACGAACTGATCTTTACCTGCGACCTGTATGAGCATGCAGACAGGGTCAAGTCCTATGAGTTGATGGCGCAGGCCTTGAAATCCGAGTGAGACTCTTCGCGGGCGAACCCGCTCCCACAGGGGCCTATGAATACCTGTGGAAGCGGCCACCGCTCAACCACGCCGGTAGACAATTTCCTTGCTGCCACCCTCACAGCTACCGACCACCTTGCCAGCCGGGTCGCCCTTCTTGACGACCTCCAGCGTGTAGCCCTTCACACCTTTGGCATCCAGTTTCGCCGCAATCTCAGCCTTCAGTTCTTCGCAAGGCTTGCCCGCCGCCAGCGCGCCTCCCGCCAGCGTCATCAGGCCCACCGCCAGAATCAGTTTCTTCATCACTCGCGTTCCTTGTGCAGATGAAAATGGAAAAGGGCGCCGGCAAAGGCGCCCTTGTCTGTATAACGCCATCACGCCGGGCTTAGCCAGCCCGACAATGTTTCAGCTGTTGGCGATGCGGAAGCCCACCTTCAGCGTGACTTGAAAATGCGCGACCTTGTTGCCTTCAATATGGCCGCGGGTATCGACCACTTCAAACCATTCCAGATGCTTGATGCTCTTGGCCGCTTCGGCCAGCGCATTGTTGATCGCTTCTTCGATGCTGGTGGCTGAAGAACCTACCAGTTCAATCTTCTTGTAGGTGTGATGATCAGTCATGAGCGCTCTCCTTGGATGACGGTGACAATGAGCCTAGCAGCGCAGGCCTGGTTTACCTGCGAGCCATCATCCCTTGGGAAAGTTCGATCGCACTTTCCCCGCAGCGCGTAGTCGCAATCCTTAGAGCCCATACTGCAAAGGAGAGTCAACATGCACCGCAATACGCTGCGTAAAACATCCCTGGAAAGCATGGAAGCGGAGATCGAGAGCCTGCTGAAAAGCTTGGAGAGCCTCAAACATGATGCCTCGGAGGAATCCCAGAAATCGGTGAAGGCCATTCGCAGCAACGCCGAAAGCGCGCTTAAACACTCGCGCAGCCTGCTCAGCGATGCCTATGAGGAAGTGAAGACACGCACCCGCCAGACCGGCATCGCTACCCGTGACTATGCCCAGGAACACCCGGTAACCACCGCAGGTGTGGCGATTGGCGCCCTCGGCCTGCTGGCCGCTTACCTGCTGTACCGCCGCAACTAACCCGCCTGCCGTTCCAGCGCACGGCGCAGCCACTGCGCCAACTGCTCGGCGCGCCCATCCGCGGCGCGCCGGGGCACCCACAACGCCAGCGCTGCCGGGGTAGGGGAAAAGCCCCACGGTGCGCTGAGGCGTCCAGCTCGCAAGTCGTCAGCCACCAGCGGCTGAGGCGCGATGGCCACGCCAAGGCCCGCAACCGCTGCCTCCAGCAAGTAATACAAATGCTCAAAGGCCTGCCCGTACTTCAACGCGGCGGGGTCCAGCCCCTGTTCATCAACCCAGGTCGGCCAGGCTTGCGGCCGCGACGTGGTGTGCAGCACTGCTTCGTCCAGCAGGGCGCTCGCGGGGGCATCGCGCAGCCGCTCAAAGCCCGCGTAATGCGGGCTGAGCACCGGCCCGATCCGCTCCTCGGCCAACACGTGCACCTGCATGTCCGCAGGCCAAGGGGGTTGCGCGTACACCAGCAGCGCATCCAGCCCTGGCCGACGCGGGTCGAAGTCACCTTCGCCTGCCGAAAGGTGCAGGCGCAACTCCGGCAGGTCGGCCTTCAGGCGCCCCAGCCTGGGGATGAACCACCGCGCCAGCAGGCTCCCTGAACAGCCCAGGACGAAAGGCGCCTCGCTGACATCGCGGCTCAACTCGCTGCACACGCTGCGCAACCTGTCGAAGGCTTCGCCACTGGCATCTCGCAACCGGGTGCCGGCATCTGTGAGTTTGATGCCACGCCCGTCCTTGACGAACAGCGCCACGCCCAAGTGTTCCTCAAGTACCTTGATCTGCCGGCTGACGGCCCCATGCGTGACATGCAAGGCTTCCGCAGCCTGGCTGACACTGTTGAGCCGGGCAGTCGCCTCGAAGGCGCGCAGGGCGTTTAGGGGTGGGAGATCCTGGGCCATATGACTTGTGAGTTTTCCTGACAGGTTTGCGCAATCTTATCGGTTTTCAGCCGGGCTTGCCGTGGGTAGAGTAAAGCCCATCACTCATTCAATACGCCCTGGAGCGACCCATGACCCAGTCCCAATACCGCGCCGGCCCCGATGCCAACGGCCTGTTCGGCTCGTTCGGCGGCCGCTACGTGGCCGAAACCCTGATGCCACTGGTGCTGGACCTGGCCCGCGAGTACGAAGCGGCCAAGGCCGACCCCAAGTTCCTCGAAGAACTGGCCTACTTCCAGCGCGACTACATCGGCCGCCCGAACCCGCTGTATTTCGCCGAGCGCCTGACCGAGCATTGCGGCGGTGCGAAGATTTTCTTCAAGCGTGAAGAGCTGAACCACACCGGCGCCCACAAGGTGAACAACTGCATCGGCCAGGTGCTGCTGGCCAAGCGTATGGGCAAGAAACGCCTGATCGCGGAAACCGGCGCTGGCATGCACGGCGTGGCCACCGCCACCGTCGCCGCGCGCTTTGGCCTGCCTTGTGTGATCTACATGGGCGCCACCGACATCGAGCGCCAGCAGGCCAACGTGTTCCGCATGAAGCTGCTGGGCGCCGAAATCGTCCCGGTCACCGCTGGCACCGGCACGCTGAAGGACGCCATGAACGAAGCCCTGCGCGACTGGGTCACCAACGTCGACGACACCTTCTACCTGATCGGCACCGTGGCCGGCCCGCACCCGTACCCGGCGATGGTCCGCGACTTCCAGTCGATCATCGGCAAGGAAACGCGCGCCCAGTTGCAAGAGAAAGAAGGGCGCCTGCCCGACAGCCTGATCGCCTGCGTCGGCGGCGGCTCCAATGCCATGGGCCTGTTCCACGACTTCCTCGAAGACCAAAGCGTGCAGATCATCGGTGTCGAAGCCGGGGGCCACGGCGTGCACACCGACAAGCATGCCGCCAGCCTCAACGGCGGCGTACCGGGCGTGCTGCATGGCAACCGCACCTACCTGCTGCAGGACGACGACGGCCAGATTACCGACGCCCACTCGATTTCCGCCGGCCTCGACTACCCGGGCATCGGCCCGGAGCATGCCTACCTGCACGAAGTGAAGCGTGTGGAGTACGTCAGCATCACCGACGACGAAGCCCTCGACGCGTTCCACGCCACCTGCCGGCTGGAAGGCATCATTCCGGCACTGGAAAGCTCGCATGCGCTGGCCGAAGCGATCAAACGCGCGCCGAACCTGCCCAAGGACCACCTGATGGTGATCTGCCTGTCCGGCCGTGGCGACAAAGACATGCAAACCGTGATGAACCACATGGCAGCCCAGGAGAAACAGGCATGAGCCGTCTTGAACAACGCTTCGCCGAGCTGAAAGCCGAAGGCCGCTCCGCCCTGGTCACCTTCGTCACCGCCGGCGACCCTGGCTACGACGCCTCGCTGCAGATCCTCAAGGGCCTGCCAGCGGCCGGCGCCGATGTGATCGAACTGGGCATGCCGTTCACCGACCCCATGGCCGATGGCGTTGCCATCCAGCTCGCCACCCTGCGCGCGCTGGAGGCTGGCCAGACCCTGGCCAAGACCTTGCAGATGGTTCGCGAATTCCGCGTTGGCAACCAGGCCACGCCGATCGTGCTGATGGGCTACTACAACCCGATCCACCGCTTTGGCGTGGCGAAGTTTGTCGCGCAAGCCAAAGAAGCGGGTGTCGATGGCCTGATCATCGTCGACCTGCCGCCAGAGCACGACGCCGAACTCGCCACCCCGGCCCAGGCCGCGGGTATCGACTTCATCCGCCTGACCACCCCGACCACTGACGATGCGCGCCTGCCGCGCGTGCTGGAGCGCAGCTCCGGGTTCGTCTACTACGTGTCGGTGGCGGGTGTGACCGGTGCTGGCTCGGCGACCACCGAACATGTGACCGAAGCCATTGCCCGCCTGCGCCGGCATACCCAGTTGCCGATCAGCGTTGGCTTCGGCATTCGCACCCCGGAGCAGGCTGCCGCAATCGCGCGCCTGGCTGATGGTGTGGTGGTGGGCTCGGCGTTGGTCGACAAGATCGCCCAGGCCAAGGATGCCGACCAGGCTGTGGCCGATGTATTGGGCCTGTGCTCGGCACTGGCTGAAGGGGTGCGCGGCGCTCGTCGCTGAACCTGTGGGAGCGGGCTTGCCCCGCGAATGGGCCGCCAAGCGGCCCACCCACTATCCCCCGAACAACGATAACTTCAAAGGGCGCACCGCCCCCATCCAGATCGCATGGTCCCGGTGATCGGCCAACTCATCCCCAGTGAGCGGGTGCAAGAACACCACCAGCCCCTTGCGATACAACGCCAACCACGGCAACACCACCCCCACCACCTCTGGCTCGAATGCCAGCTGGCAGCTCCAGTCCGGGTGCGGCCCGACGGGTTTCTGGTGCATGCGCCCCATGGTCACGGGGAACAGCCTTGCAGCCTCCTCGCACAGCTCACGCGCTTGTTCGATGGTGCTCGCGTCGTAGTAAACGTGGGCGTGATAACCCTTGATCCTCTGCACGATATCTCCTGATAGCGGTCCAACCATCACCCACCTGCAAAGGGAGTGATGCGGTGAAAAATGCCGAAACCCCAGTGTTCAAACTGGTGCTGTTCGGGGCTGAAAGCAGCCTGGGCAGTGCCCTGATGGTCGAGTTGCTGTCACGCCAGCACGAGGTCACGGCCGTGGTGGACGACCTGAACCGCCATGCGCCGCGCCCCGGCCTGCATTTCAAGATAGGCGGGTTGAGCGATGCCGACCAGGCGGAGCAAGGCGCGGCGGGTGGTTCGGCGGTGATTGCGCTGTTGTCCGCGCTGGCGCCGGGTGACCTGGCAGCGCAAGGGCGCATGAGCGAAGCGCTGGTGGCCGGGCTTTCCCGCACGACTATACGCCGGGTGTTGCTGGTGGGCGATTTCGATGTGCTGGATGCACCGGGTAAATACACCGACGAGGAGCGCGGATGCGTGGACCGCGTTGTCAATTCGCTGCAGCGCAGTGCATTGCACTGGACCTTGATCAATGCGCCGCAGGCATTGGCAGACCTGGATAGAGTGGCGGCGGGGATGGCCGACATGCTCGACCTGAATTTGCACCGGGGCGAGCACCTCAACTTCGTGGTTTAAGATGCCGGGGCCGCTTTGCGGCCCATCGCCGGCAAGCCAGCTCCTACAGGGATTGCGCCAGGCCCGCGACCTGCGGTGAACCTGTGGGAGCCGGCTTGCCGGCGATCGGCTGCACAGCAGCCGCAATCACTGACTACGCTCAGCCTCCAGCCAATCCACGAACCGCTTGATCAACGCCCCGCGCCGTTTGCGCGGCGGCAGCACCACGTAATACCCGCGCGCCGAGCGCAAACTGCCCTCCAGCGGCCGGCACAACAACCCTTGCTCGACCAGCCCATCGACCAGATGCCCCCAGCCGATCGCCACCCCTTGCCCGGCAATCGCCGCCTGTATCAGCAAGGTGTAGTTATCAAAACGCAACTGACCAGGCGGCGGCGGGGTGGCGACGCCAAAACCACGAAACACACCCGCCCAGTCGAACCATCCGCTGGCCTGTTCGCCGCGCAAATGAAGCAGGGGCAATCGTTGCAAAGCCACGGCTGACAAGGGTTTGCCATGAATCAACCGAGGGCTGCAAACCGGGAAAACCTCTTCATCGAACAACCAGCGGCTTTCCCCCTGATGAAACCGCCCATCGCCAAACAGCACCGCCACATCGATATCCGGCCGCAGCATTGCCTGGCTGCGCTCACCTGTCACCAGGCTCACGTCCACCTGTGGATAAGCCTCGTGAAAACGCTGCAGCCGCGGCATCAGCCAGAACGCTGCAAAGGCAAAGTCGGTAGCCACCTGCAGCACCTCGCGCTGCCCGCGCCCGCTGGCTTGGGCGATGCCATCATCCATGGCCTGCAGGCCCTGATGGACCTGCGCGAACAACAGCTGGCCAGCATCGGTCAGCGCGATACCGCGATAGATGCGATCGAACAGCCGCGTGCCCAGCTGGGCTTCCAGCCGTTTGACCTGTTGGCTCACCGCCGGCTGGGTGGTGCCCAGCTCCAGCGCTGCGGCAGTGAAGCCGCGCAAGCGCGCAGCGGCCTCGAACACACGCAGGGCATCGAGCGACAACTCGGCGAGGTGGTCAAACATAAGCTCAGCTAATCCCAGTCATTGCCCGCCATGGGCTTTACCCATGTTATCCACAGTCGCATCTTGGTAGGCAAGCAGTTCGCATAACCTTGAACGATGGAAGCCGATCATGACGCGCCCGAATATCCTGTTCATCATGGCCGACCAGATGGCCGCACCCTTGCTGCCGATCTACGGCCCTTCGCCAATCCAGATGCCGCACCTGAGCCGCCTGGCCGAACAGGCGGTGGTTTTCGATTCGGCCTACTGCAACAGCCCCCTGTGCGCACCGTCGCGCTTCACCCTGGTCAGCGGCCAGCTACCCAGCCGCATCGGCGCCTTTGACAACGCCGCCGACTTGCCTGCCGACGTGCCGACCTACGCCCACTACCTGCGCCGGCTCGGCTACCGCACGGCCTTGTCGGGCAAGATGCATTTCTGCGGCCCGGACCAGTTGCACGGTTATGAAGAACGCCTGACCAGCGATATCTACCCCGCCGATTACGGCTGGGCGGTGAACTGGGATGCCCCCGACGAGCGCCCGAGCTGGTACCACAACATGTCGTCCGTCCTGCAGGCAGGCCCCTGTGTGCGTACCAACCAGCTGGATTTCGACGACGAAGTGGTGTTCAAGGCCCGCCAGTACCTCTATGACCATGTGCGCGAGAACGATGGCCGGCCGTTTTGCCTGACCGTCTCGATGACCCACCCCCATGACCCGTACACCATTGCGAAACGCTACTGGGATCGCTACGAGGGTGTGGATATCCCCATGCCACGTGCCGAGTTCAGCCAGCATGAGCTGGACCCACATTCGCAGCGCCTGCTCAAGGTCTACGACCTGTGGGACAAGCCCTTGCCTGTGGAAAAGATTCGCGACGCCCGCCGCGCCTACTTCGGTGCCTGCAGCTATATCGACGACAACATCGGCCAGCTGCTGCAAACCCTCGAAGAATGCAACCTGGCCGAGGACACCGTGATCGTGTTTTCTGGCGACCACGGCGACATGCTTGGCGAGCGCGGGCTCTGGTACAAGATGCACTGGTTCGAGATGTCGGCGCGGGTGCCGCTGCTGGTTCACGCGCCCCAGCGCTTTAGCGCAGGGCGAGTCGGCGCCTCGGTATCGACCTGCGACTTGCTGCCGACCTTGGTGGACTTGGCCGGCGGGGCTGTGGATAAAAGCCTGGCCCTGGATGGCAAATCGCTGCTCGGCCACTTGCAAGGGCAGGGCGGCCACGACGAAGTGATTGGCGAATACATGGCCGAAGGCACGGTCGGCCCGTTGATGATGATCCGCCGTGGCGCGTACAAGTTCGTGTACAGCGAGGACGACCCCTGTTTACTCTATGACTTGAGCCGCGACCCGCACGAGCGGGAGAACCTCACCAGCAGCCCGGACCATCAGGCGCTGCTGCAGGCATTTGTCGATGAAGCACGCCAGCGTTGGGATATCCCCAGCCTGCGGCAACAGGTACTGGGCAGCCAACGGCGCCGCCGCCTAGTGGCCGAGGCACTGGCCATCGGCAAGCTGAAAAGCTGGGACCACCAACCGCTGGTGGACGCCAGCCAACAGTACATGCGTAACCACATCGATCTCGACGACCTCGAGCGCAAGGCACGTTATCCACAGCCCGCCCCCATGGATTGAGACAGAGAGGCCGCCATGCAGAAGTTCTCCACCGCCGTGTTCGCAGTAGCCCTGAGCCTGGGCGCCGCCACAGCCCAAGCCGACGACGCGCAATGCAGCACCGTGAAAATGGCCGACCCCGGCTGGAGCGACATCGCAACTACCAACGCCATCGCCCGCCTGCTTCTGGAAAGCCTGGGCTACCAGGTGAAGATCGACAGCCTGGCGGTGCCGATCATCTATGGCGGCCTCAAGGACGGCAAAGTCGATGCTTTCCTCGGCAACTGGATGCCCGCGCAGCAGGGCTTTCATGACAAGTTCATCGCCAATGGCGACGTGCAGCAGCTGGCGCGCAACCTGGAAGGCACCGAGTTCACCCTGGCGGTCCCCGATTATGTGTGGAATGCCGGCGTGAAGGACTTCGCCGACCTGCAAAAGCACGCCGACCAGTTCGACAAGAAACTGTACGGGATTGGCTCTGGAGCACCCGCCAACCTGTCGCTGAAGGAGATCATCGACAAGAACGAATTCGACCTCGGCCAGTGGAAGCTGGTCGAATCGAGTGAGCAGGCAATGCTGGCGCAGGTGGACCGGGCGGTGAAGAAGAACCAGTTCATCACCTTCCTCGGCTGGACGCCGCACCCGATGAACGTGAAGTTGAAGATGCACTACCTGACGGGCGGGGAGAAGTGGTTTGGCAGCAAAGGTGATGTCTATACGCTGACCCGCAAAGGATATCCACAGGCTTGCCCGAATCCAGCGAAACTGCTGAGCAACCTGAAGTTCTCGCTCGATATGGAGAACAGCATCATGGCCGAGGTTGTGGATAAGAAGACCACCTTCGATCAAGCTGCCAAGGCTTGGGTCAAGGCGCATCCGGAGCTGTTGGAAGGTTGGTTGGCAGGCGTCACCAGCAAAGACGGTGGCGATGCCAAAGAGGCCGTCAAAGCCAAACTTTAATCGGAGTTCAAAACAGCCCATGCACCGCCTGAGCCACCTGCTGCCCTTCCTCGCCTGGCTGCCCCGCCAATCGGGCCGCAGCCTGCGTCAGGACCTGCTGGTAGGCCTGAGCGGTGCAATCCTGGCCTTGCCGCAATCCATCGCCTACGCCCTGATTGCCGGCCTGCCCGCCGAATACGGCCTGTTCGCCGCCATTGTTCCGGTGCTTATCGCCTGCCTGTGGGGCTCGTCCTGGCACCTGATCTGCGGCCCGACTGCGGCCATCTCCATTGTCCTGTACGCCAGCGTCAGCCCCTTGGCGGTGCCCGGCAGCGCCGACTACGTCACCCTGGTCCTGCTGCTGACGTTCATTGCCGGCATCTTTCAGCTGGTGCTCGGGCTGCTGCGGTTCGGTGCGCTGGTCAATTTTGTTTCCCATTCGGTGGTGCTCGGCTTCACCCTGGGTGCCGCCATCGTCATCGCCCTCGGGCAGTTGCCCAACCTGCTGGGCATGGACCTGCCGAGCCAGGCCACGGCCTTGAAAACCGTCCAGGACCTGGCCAGCCACGCCGGTGAGGTCGACGTGCCCTCGCTGATGCTGGGCCTGGCCACAGTGCTGGTCGGCGTGGGCTTCAAACTCTGGCGGCCGCGCTGGCCGAGCCTGTTGATCAGCCTGATCCTGGTCAGCCTGCTGGCCTGGTTGCTGCCAGGGTTGTTTGGCCATGTGCCGAGGGTGCCGGCCTTCACCGGCCAGTTGCCGCCCCTGAGCCCCCTGCCGTTGCTGGACCTTGAGCTGATGTTGCGGCTGCTGCCGACGGCGGTAGCCGTGGGCATGCTCGGCCTGGTGACCAGCCTGTCGATCGCCAGGTCGCTGTCTTCGCGCTCCGAACAGCTGATCGACGCCGACCAGGAGATCCGCGCCCAGGGCCTGTCGAACATCGTCGGCGCCTGGTTCTCCGGTTACCTGTCATCCGGCTCATTCACCCGCTCGGGCCTGAGCTACGACGCAGGCGCCCGCTCCCCTATGGCGGGGGTGTTCTCGGCGCTGTGGGTCGCGCTGTTTGCGGTCGCAGGCGCGGGCTTGATCGCCCACTTGCCGATCCCGGCCATGGCGGGCAGCATTTTGCTGATCTGTTGGGGGTTGGTGGACCACCGGGCCATACGGGCACTGTTCCGGGTCAGCCGCTCAGAATTTCTGGTCATGGCCCTGACCGCCGCCGCAACCTTGCTGCTGGAACTGCAGACCGCGATTTACGCCGGCGTGCTGGCTTCGTTGTTCTTCTACCTAAAGCGCACTTCACGACCACGGGTGCAGCACAGCCGCGAAGGGCAGGCCGATGTACTGCGGGTGGGTGGGTCGATCTTCTTCGGCGCAGCGCATTACCTGCAGGTGCGCCTGCAACGCTGCCAAGGGCCGGATGTGGTAATCGACGCGCGGCAGGTGAACTTCATCGATTATTCGGGTGTGGATATGTTGCACCGCGAAGCGCGGCGGTTGCGGCGGGCGGGCGGGAGTTTGACCTTGCTGCGCGCCAGGCCGCAGGTGGTCGAGGAATTGCAGAAGCTGGAAGGGGTGGAGCTTTGCCCAATTCAATTTGCGGAATGAGCATTGGGGCTGCTTTGCAGCCCATCGCCGGCAAGCCGGCTCCCACAGAGGTATCACAAGGCCTGAGGCCGGCGCTCTAGGTGTAGGAGCTGGCTTGCCGGCGATGGGCTGCGAAGCAGCCCCAATACCTCACCCGCGAGCCAGCTGCCGGCGCAACTCTGCCAACACCGGCGCCGTATCCGGCCGCACCCCACGCCAGATGAAGAACGCCTCAGCCGCCTGCTCAGCCAGCATGCCCAGCCCATCCAGCACCTTTGCCGCGCCCAGCTTGCTGGCCCACTGGCAGAACGGCGTGGGCTCCTTGCCATACATCATGTCGTAGCACACGGTCCGCCCAGCCTCGACCAGGCTGTCGGCAATCGGCGGCAGCTCGCCGGACAGGCTGGCCGACGTGGCGTTGATGATCACATCCACCGGCTCCTGCAGCCAGGCAAAACCGCTGGCAACGACAGGCCCCATCTCATCGAACTCACGCGCCAGCTGCTCGGCCTTTTCCAGGGTGCGGTTGGCAATCACCAGTGACTGCGGGTCGTGTGCCAGGATCGGCTCCAGCACGCCACGCACCGCGCCACCGGCACCCAGGATGAGAATGCGCTTGCCGGCCAGCACCACCCCGGCATTCACCGTCAGGTCACGCACCAAGCCAGCACCATCGGTGTTGTCACCCCGCAACGTGCCGTCGGCCAGCTTGCTCAAGGTGTTAACCGCACCCGCGCGCTGGGCCCGTGGGGTGAGGCTGTCGCACAGGCGGTAGGCCTCTTCCTTGAATGGCACGGTCACGTTGGCGCCGCTACCTTGCTTGAAGAAGCCGCGGGCGCAGTCGCTGAATTCGTCCAGCGGCGCCAGCAGCGTGCTGTATTCCAGATCCTGTCCGGTCTGTTCGGCGAACAGCCGGTGAATCAGCGGCGACTTGCTGTGGCCGATGGGGTTACCAAACACGACGTACTGGTCCATGGGGGCTCCTCGGTTATCCACAGGCTTACTGGCCGAGCCAGTCGCGGTCCTGCAAGTAGTACTCGGTCAGGCGGGCTTCTTCGCTGCCGGGCACGGCCTTCCAATCGTAACCCCAGCGCACTTGCGGTGGCAGCGACATCAGGATGGACTCGGTGCGGCCGCCGGACTGCAGCCCGAACAGGGTGCCCCGGTCGTAGACCAGGTTGAACTCCACGTAGCGGCCGCGGCGGAACTCCTGGAATTCGCGCTGCTCGGCGGTGTAAGGCATGCCCTTGCGGCGCTGGACGATCGGCAGGTAGGCGTCGACGAAAGCATCGCCGATGGCGCGAATGAACGCGAAGCAGGTATCGAAATCCCACTCGTTCAAGTCATCGAAGAACAGCCCGCCGATGCCTCGTGGCTCGCCACGGTGCTTGATATGGAAATAGCGATCGCACCAGGCTTTGTAGCGGGGGTATACGTCTGCGCCAAAGGGCGCACAGGCCTGCTCGGCCACGCGGTGCCAGTGAATGCAGTCTTCTTCATTGCCGTAGTACGGGGTCAGGTCGAAACCGCCGCCGAACCACCACACCGCCTCTTCGCCTTCTTTCTCGGCAATGAAGAAGCGCACGTTGGCGTGGGACGTCGGCACGTGCGGGTTGTGCGGGTGAATCACCAGCGAAACGCCCAATGCCTCGAACCCTCGGCCCGCCAGCTCGGGCCGGTGTGCACTGGCCGACGGTGGCAGGCCAGAGCCGAACACATGGGAGAAGTTGACCCCGCCTTTTTCGATCACCTTGCCGTCGCCAATCACTCGCGTGCGGCCCCCGCCACCGGCTTCGCGCACCCAGGCATCCTCGACGAAGCGGGCGCCGCCGTCCTCGGTTTCGAGGGCAGAACAGATGCGGTCTTGCAGGTCGAGCAGGTAGGCTTTCACGGCCTCGGTGCGGCTAGTCATCGGGTCACCAGGAACGGGCAGGGAAGAATTCGCCGCGTAGCATACCACCGCAAACCTGCGCGCCGCAGTTGACGGCGATCAAGCAAAGGCGTCCGATAGAAGGCCTTTTCCGATCCCGACAACAGGAGTGCGAGATGGCCAAGCGTATCCAGTTCAGCCAGCATGGCGGCCCCGAAGTGCTGCAGCTTGTAGAGTTCGACCCGGCACCGCCGGGGCCGCAGCAAGTGCGCGTACGTAACCATGCGATCGGCTTGAACTTCATCGACACCTATTTCCGCAACGGGCTGTATGCCCCGCCCGCGCTGCCGTCGGGCCTGGGCACCGAGGGCGCCGGCGTGGTCGATGCGGTGGGCGAGGGCGTCACCCGCCTGAAAGTGGGTGACCGCGTGGCCTACGGCGGCGGCCCGCTGGGTGCCTACAGCGAGCTGCACACGTTGCCGGAGGCCAACCTGGTCAAGCTGCCCGACAACATCAGCTTCGAGCAAGCTGCGGCGGTGATGCTCAAGGGTTTGACCGTTCAGTACCTGCTGAAGCAGACCTATGAGGTGAAGGCGGGCGATGTGATTCTGTTCCATGCTGCAGCCGGCGGTGTGGGCTCGCTGGCCTGCCAGTGGGCCAAGGCGCTGGGCGCCAAGCTGATCGGCACCGTGAGTTCTGCCGAGAAGGCGGAACGGGCCAAGGCGCTGGGGGCTTGGGCGACCATCGACTACAGCCACGAAGACGTGGCCAAGCGTGTACTGGAGCTGACCGACGGCAAAAAATGCCCGGTGGTGTATGACGGGGTAGGCGCCGATACCTGGCTGACCTCGCTGGACTGCCTGCAGCCACGCGGGTTGATGGTGAGCTTTGGCAATGCGTCCGGCGCGGTCAGCGGGGTGAACCTGGGGATCCTGGCGCAGAAGGGCTCGCTGTACGTCACCCGGCCAACCTTGGCGACCTATGCGAATAATGCCGAGAACACCCAGGCCATGGCCGATGACCTGTTTGCGATGATTGCGAGTGGCAAGCTGGTTGTGGATATCCAGCAGCGGTATCCGTTGAGTGAGGCGGCCAAGGCACAGGCGGAGCTGTCGGCGCGGCGTACTGTAGGGTCGACTGTACTCACTCCGTGAGCCACACACGTTCCGTGTTGGCGCGGGTTTACCCGTGAAGAAGCCACCTCGGTGGATGGCACCGGCTCTGCCGGTGTTCGCGGGCAAGCCCGCTCCTACAGGTACTGCGTCGGCTTCGGGTGGCAGCTGCACGCGGGGTGGTAAACCGGACGAATCCCAAACCCGGCAGGCCCGAAAGCCTCCCGCGCACAGCCGCCATGGCTGCCATTCAGAATTCGCACATCCGGGTTACAACACCCGATCGCCAAGTTATTCGGCGACGGTTTAAGCCTGAGGGCAGAGGTTCCCACTGAGAAGGTGATGGCAGAGGACCCGGCTCGTAGGATATTTCCCAAGCCGCAAGCTGGACAGCCATTTTGGCAAAATCAGAAAAAAATCTGCGGGGTTTTGGGGCCGCTTTGCGGCCCAATCGCCGGCAAGCCAGCTCCTACACCGACCGCACCGGCTTCGAGCCATGTGCAGTACCTGTAGGAGCTGGCTTGCCGGCGATCGAGGGCGAAGCCCTCGCCAGCGGTATCAGCCCGGGCGCACAACCTCGCCAGTTGCCAGGTTGCGAATCACACTCGGGTTCTTCCGGCCCCCCAGCGCCCCGCCAAGCACCAGGTCCAGCTGGCCGTGGAAGTACTGCTCAACCCGCAACCGGGTCTTCGCCGCCGGGCGCCCGCCGGGGTTGCACGAGGTGGAAATCAGCGGCCCCACCAGCGCGCACAGTTCACGCACCACCGGGTGGTCACTGACCCGCAGCGCCACCGTGTCATGCTGCCCGGTCACCCACTCGGGCAACAGGTCCTGGTGCGGCACCAGCCAGGTGTTCGGGCCCGGCCAGGTACTGCCCATGCGGTCGATCCAGTCTTCGGGGAAATCCTCGAACAGGAAGTCGAACTGGCGGATGTTGTCGGCGACCAGAATCAGCCCTTTATCCACAGGCCGTGACTTCAGCGCCAGCAGGCGATACACCGCGTCCTCGTTCCACGGGTCGCAGCCCAGGCCCCAGACCGCTTCCGTCGGGTAGGCGATCACTGCGCCAGCCCGGATCTCACGTGCGGCTTGTTGCACACGCCAACTGCTCACCATTTGTATTCTCCGCATTTAAGCCATGGGCGCAGTTTACTTAGCCCACGCGGGCAAACCAACGCCCAGCTTCATTCGTTACTCGGCCTTCGAGCTCCAGTTCGGTCAGTTGTGCCAATACCTGCGCCAGAGGCTGCTCGCTGCACAGCGCCAGCGCCTCGCTGGTCTGCGGTGCGGCATGCAGCAAGGCCAGCAACGGGTGGTTGGGTTTATCCGCCACAGCGGGCGGCAGGTTCTGCCAACCCTGCAGGCTTTCTAGAATCTGTTGCACGCTTTCCACCAACAGCGCGCCGTCACGGATCAGCTGGTGGCAACCCTTGGCACCGGGGTGGTGAATGGAGCCTGGGACGGCATAAACCTCCCGCCCCTGTTCCGCAGCCAGGCGCGCTGTTATCAAAGAACCGCTGGCCAGGCTAGCCTCGACCACCAGCACACCCAGCGACAGGCCGCTGATGATGCGGTTGCGCCGTGGGAAGTTACCTGGCAGCGGCCCGGCGTCCAGCGGGTACTCGGAAACCAGCGCGCTGCCGCTGTCGATTATCGACTTGGCAAGCTCCCGGTGGCGTTGTGGATAAAGTTTTTGCAACCCCGTGCCGAGCACGCCAATGGTGCCGCCTCCAGCTTGCAAAGCAGCCCGATGGGCGGCACCGTCGATGCCCAGGGCAAGCCCGCTGGTGATGGTGAAACCGGCTTGGGCCAAGTAACGAGAAAAGGCGCGGGCCGTGTCGATTGCCGGTGGTGAAGCACGCCTGCTGCCCACGATCGCAAGCTGCGGTCGGTCGAGCAACGTGGGGTCGCCTGCGACGAACAGCAGGGGCGGCGCATCGTCGATTTCAGCCAGCAGCGCAGGGTAGCCAGGGCTGTCCCACATCAGTAAATGCTGGCCCGGCTGCTCTAGCCAGGCCATTGCAGCCAAGGCCCCATCGCGAACTTCTGGGCTGCGGCGGGCGTCGATTGTGGCTTGGGCAATGCCCAGCGCACGCCACGCCCCGGCGGGAGCACTGAGCGCCGAAGAGGCGCTGCCAAAGGCTTCCAGCAAGGTGTGAAAACGACGCAAGCCTGTCTCGGGAAGGCGGTGCAGGCGTAATCGGGCCTCCAGTTCGGCAGGTGGGCAGAGCGACGAATGGTGGGTCGGCATGGTGATCGTCCTTGATCGAAACAGGGCCATTTACGTGGCACAACCTGTGGATAACTTTGTGGGTAACACTTTGAAAAGCTGTCCATTAAGTGGACGCTATCAAGCCCATAGACACCCTAGACGAGCTTGCCAGGTGCCGAAATCGCCGATTCCCTTTATTATGTGTGCTCAGTTTTCAACCGAACGCACAGTGACTGCCTGACCTTATGGCCATCTTGAACATTCTCGAATTCCCAGACCCGCGCCTGCGCACCATTGCCAAACCGGTGACGGAGTTTGACGACGCCCTGCGCCAGCTGATCGACGACATGTTTGAAACCATGTACGAAGCGCCCGGCATCGGCCTGGCTGCCACGCAGGTCAATGTCCACCTGCAGGTCGTGGTGATGGACC
The DNA here is from genome assembly GCF_047978245.1 of Pseudomonas sp. LFS044. Classification (NCBI taxonomy): domain Bacteria; kingdom Pseudomonadati; phylum Pseudomonadota; class Gammaproteobacteria; order Pseudomonadales; family Pseudomonadaceae; genus Pseudomonas; species Pseudomonas sp. LFS044. Next base: position 160,590 of record NZ_JBFPFX010000004.1, on the reverse strand, counting down.
TGAGCGAAGACCGCAGCGAGCCGCGCGTCTTCATCAACCCGACCGTCGAAGAGCTGACCCACGACATGGGCCAGTACCAGGAAGGCTGCCTGTCGGTACCTGGCTTCTACGAAAACGTCGACCGCCCACTGCGGGTGCGCGTCAAAGCCCAGGACCGTGACGGCAAGCACTACGAACTGGAAGCCGAAGGCCTGCTGGCCGTGTGCGTGCAGCACGAATTCGATCACCTCAACGGCAAGCTGTTCGTCGACTACCTGTCGCAGCTCAAACGCGACCGGATCAAGAAGAAGCTGGAAAAGCAGCACCGCCAGCAAGCCTGATCCCCACCTTCCAGAAGGCTTGCTCCGGCAAGCCTTTTTCTTTTTTGAAGCGAGAACTCCATGCGCATCGTCTTTGCAGGCACTCCAGAGTTTGCCGCCGAACACCTCAAGGCCCTGCTCGACAGCCCTTACCAGATCGTCGCGGTCTACACCCAGCCCGACCGCCCCGCGGGGCGTGGCCAGAAGCTGATGCCAAGCGCGGTCAAGGCGCTGGCCGTGGCCCATGACATCCCGGTGTTCCAGCCGCCAACCCTGCGCAACGCAGATGCCCAGGCTGAACTCGCGGCACTGAAGCCAGACCTGATGGTGGTGGTCGCCTATGGCCTGATCCTGCCGCAGGCGGTGCTGGACATCCCACGCCTGGGTTGCATCAACAGCCACGCCTCGCTGCTGCCACGCTGGCGCGGTGCTGCGCCGATCCAGCGCGCCGTGGAAGCCGGCGATGCCGAGAGCGGCGTGACCGTGATGCGCATGGAAGCCGGCCTGGACACCGGGCCGATGCTGCTCAAGGTAGTGACGCCCATCAGCGCCGAAGACACCGGCGGCAGCCTGCATGACCGCCTCGCCCAAATGGGCCCGCCTGCCGTGGTTCAAGCCATCGCCGGCCTGGCCGACGGCAGCCTGCAAGGTGAAGTGCAGGACGACACCCTCGCAACGTACGCTCACAAGCTGAACAAGGACGAAGCGCGCATCGACTGGAGCCGCCCGGCCGTCGAGCTGGAGCGCCTGATCCGCGCCTTCAACCCTTGGCCGGTGTGCCACAGCACCCTGGATGGCGAAAGTGTGAAGGTGCTGGCCGCCAACCTGTCCACAGGCAAAGGTGCCCCGGGTGAGATCCTGTCCGCCAGCAAGGACGGCCTGGTGGTCGCCTGCGGTGACCAGGCGCTCAGCCTGACCCGCCTGCAATTGCCCGGCGGCAAGGCCCTGGCCTTCAGCGACCTGTTCAACAGCCGCCGCGACAAGTTCGCCACCGGCAAGGTACTCGGCCAATGAACCCACGCCTCGCCGCCGCCCGTGCCTTGGCCGCTGTACTCAGTGGCAAGGCCTCGCTGAACAGCTCGCTGCCGGCACAACTGGACAAGGTCGATGAACGCGACCGTGGCCTGACTCAGGACCTGGCATTCGGCACCGCCCGCTGGCAGCCGCGCCTCGACCTGCTCGCTGCGCAACTACTGCAGAAGCCTTTCAAGGCAGCTGATGCGGATGTGCAAGCCTTGCTGCTGGTCGGCCTTTATCAGCTGTTCTACACACGCATCCCGGCCCATGCCGCCATCGGCGAAACCGTCGGTTGCGCCGACAAACTGAAAAAGCCCTGGGCCAAGGGCCTGCTCAATGCCGTGCTGCGCCGTGCCCAGCGCGAAGGCGAAGCATTGCTCGCCGGCATGCAGCGCGACCCGGTGGTCCGTACCGCGCACCCGCGCTGGCTGCAAAAGACGCTGAAGGCCTTCTGGCCCGAGCAGTGGGAGGCCATCTGCGCCGCCAACAACGCGCACCCGCCGATGATCCTGCGGGTCAACCGCCGCCACCACGGCCGCGATGACTACCTTGCGCTGCTGGCAGAGGCCGGCATCGACGCCAGCGCCTGTCAGTACAGCCGCGACGGTATCGTGCTGAGCGAGGCCTGTGACGTGCGCAGCCTGCCGGGCTTCGCCGAGGGCTGGGTGAGTGTGCAGGACGAGGCCGCGCAGCTGTCGGCCGACCTGCTCGAACTGGCACCCGGCCAGCGCGTGCTCGACGCCTGCTGCGCGCCGGGCGGCAAAACCTGCCACCTGCTCGAAGCCGAAGCCGGCCTGGCGCACCTGGTTGCCATCGACCTCGAAGCCAAGCGCCTGACCCGTGTGCGCGAGAACCTCGACCGCCTGCAGCTGGACGCCGAGCTGATCGCCTGCGACGCCCGTGACACCGCCAGCTGGTGGGACGGCAAGCCGTTCCAGCGCATCCTGCTCGACGCCCCGTGCTCGGCCACCGGCGTGATCCGCCGCCACCCGGACATCAAGCTGACCCGCCAGGCCGACGATATTCCGGCCCTGGCCACGCTGCAGGGCGAGCTGCTCGATGCCCTGTGGCCGACCCTGGAAGTGGGCGGCATGCTGCTGTACGCCACCTGTTCAAGCCTGCCGACCGAGAACACCGAAGTGATCGAGGCGTTCCTCGCTCGCACCCCGGGTGCCCGTGAGCTGGACCTGGCCACCGAGGCGGGCATACGCCAGCCGCATGGCCGCCAGCTGCTGGCCCAGGAAGGCGGTCACGACGGTTTCTACTATGCCAAGCTGATCAAGATCGCCGCCTCGCGCGGGTGAATAAACAGGGTAGGGAGTAGCGGATGAAGATCATCATCCTCGGCGCAGGGCAGGTGGGCGGCACGCTGGCGGAGCACCTGGCAAGCGAAGCCAATGACATTACCGTGGTCGACACCGACGGCGACCGCCTGCGCGACCTCGGCGACCGCCTGGATATCCGTACCGTGCAGGGCCGCGGCTCGCTGCCGACGGTGCTGCGCCAAGCCGGTGCCGACGACGCCGACATGCTGGTGGCGGTGACCAACAGCGACGAGACCAACATGGTCGCCTGCCAGGTGGCCTATTCGCTGTTCCACACCCCGACCAAGATTGCCCGGGTGCGTGAGTCGGCCTACCTCACCCGCGAAGAGCTGTTCCACAACGACCACATCCCGGTGGACGTGCTGATCAGCCCCGAGCAGGTGGTGACCAACTACATCAAGCGCCTGATCGAACACCCGGGTTCGCTTCAGGTGATCGACTTTGCCGAAGGCAAGGCGCAGCTGGTAGCGGTCAAGGCGTACTACGGCGGCCCACTGGTGGGCCAGCAACTGCGCCAGATCCGTGCGCATATGCCAAACGTCGATACCCGCGTGGCGGCGATCTTCCGCCGTGACCGGCCGATTACCCCGCGCGGGGATACCGTGATCGAGGCCGACGACGAAGTGTTCTTCATCGCCGCCAAGAAAGACATCCGCGCCGTAATGGGCGAACTGCGGCGCATCGACGAGACCAACAAGCGCGTGGTCATCGCCGGCGGCGGGCAGATCGGCGAACGGCTGGCCGAGGCTATCGAAAGCCGTTACCAGGTGAAGATCATCGAGATGAGCCCGGCACGCTGCCGCCACCTCTCCGACACCCTGGAAAGCACCGTGGTGCTGCAGGGCAGTGCCTCGGACAAGGACCTGATGCTCGAAGAGAACATCGCCGATGCCGACATCTTCCTGGCCCTGACCAACGATGACGAAGCCAACATCATGTCGTCGCTGCTGGCCAAGCGCCTGGGTGCACGCAAGGTGATGACCATCATCAACAACCCGGCCTACGTCGACCTGGTGCAAGGCGGCGACATCGATATCGCCATCAGCCCGCAGCTGGCCACCATCGGTACCCTGCTGGCGCATGTGCGCCGTGGCGATATCGTCAGCGTCCACTCCCTGCGCCGCGGCGCCGCCGAGGCTATCGAGGCGGTTGCACACGGCGACTCGAAGTCGAGCAAGGTGGTGGGCAAGGCCATCGAAGACATCACCCTGCCACCCGGCACCACCATCGGCGCGATCATCCGCGACGAAGCAGTGCTGATTGCCCACGACGACACGGTGATCGAATCGGGCGACCATGTGATTCTGTTCGTTGTGGATAAAAAGCATATTCGGGATGTGGAGAAGCTGTTCCACGTCGGCTTGAGTTTCTTCTAGGGGAAGAGGGCATGCGCGAATCGCTGGAGAAAATGCTGGCCAAGGGTGTGGATAACCCGCTGCTGAGGTTCGGCCTGGGCAAGGCTTGGCTGGACGAGGGCAACGGCGTTGAGGCGGCGGTGCACCTGGCACGGTGTGTGGAGCAGGATCCGAAGTATTCTGCAGCGTGGAAACTGCTGGGCAAGGCGCATCAGTTGCAGGGTGACCTGCCAGCGGCGCGCAAGGCCTGGCAAGACGGCATCGTGGCGGCACAGGCCCATGGCGACAAGCAGGCCGAGAAAGAGATGACCGTGTTCCTGAAGAAACTCGACAAGGTCTGAGATTGCCGGGGCTGCTTTGCAGCCCATCGCCGGCAAGCCAGCTCCCACAGGGGCCGAGCAAGCCCATGGGCTTTGTACAAGCCAAAGGCTGTCTAAGGCGAAAGCATGAGCTCGGGCCGGCACGGTCAAGGTGGGAGCTGGCTTGCCAGCGAAAGGGGCGCAAAGCGCCCCCAACAATCTCAGTACCAGCGCGGCTCGCCAGCCGGGCGCTTCTTGAAGCGCTTCATGCTCCACATGTACTGGCTCGGGTACTCGCGCACATAGCGCTCGACCACCTTGCTCATGGCCGCCGCCGATTCGGTCACATCGGTGCTGTACATGGCGTCTGGTGCCGCTTCCAGAATCACCCGGAAGCCCGAGCCATCGGGCAGCCGCAGCGCATGCAGGAAAACCCCGACCGCCTTGCCACCCGCCAGCATGTTAGGCACGAACTTGCTGGTGAGCGCCTGGGTACCCAGGAAGGGCACGAACACACCCGCCGATTCAGCCGGCTCGGGGTCTGCGGGGATGCCCACCTGGCCACCCCGGCGCACTTCCTTGATCACGCTGAGGATGCCTTCCTTGGTCGAAGGCGCCACCCGGTTACCCATCTGCACGCGCTGTTCGCGCAGCAGATCATCCACAGCTTTGAGCTTCGGCGGGCGGTAGAAGATGATCGGTTTGCACTGGTTGCAGTAGAAGTGGTTGAGCACTTCCCAGTTACCCAGGTGGCTGGTGATACCCACCACGCCCTTGCCAGACGCCAGGGCCTGCTCCAGCACTTCCAGGCCGTGCACTTCCTTGACCAGGTCCAGCGACCGCTGGGGCGGCCAGATCCAGGCGCAGGCACTTTCGACAAAGGATTTGCCGATGTCTCTCAGCGCGCGGCCGACCAGTTGCTCACGCTCGGCCGGGGCCATCTCCGGGAAGCACTTGGCCAGGTTGATCCGCACGACGTTGCGCGAACCGTTGGGGATTTTCCACATCAGCCAGCCGATCCCGGCGCCGACGCGCTGCACCGCGCCCCAGGGCAGCTTGGCAAACAGACGCAGCACCCCGACCATCAGGGCGCCCTTGAACTTTTCCACAGGCGAATTCCTTATTTCAGCAAGGCGCGCATTGTAACCCCTCAGCGCAGCAAGGCGGCGTAGCGATCACAATCGGTGGTGTGGTCCATGACCATGCCGGTAGCCTGCATGAAGGCGTAGCAGATGGTCGGGCCAACGAAGGTGAAGCCGGCCTTCTGCAGGGCCTTGCTCATCGCCCTGGCCTCGTCGGTAACCGCCGGGATATCGCTGCGGCCCTTGAAGTGGTTGACCTTCGGCACGCCGCCAACGAACGACCAGAGCCACTCGGCGGGGTTATCCACAGCCAGCCAGGCCTTGGCATTGCGCCTTACGGCATTGAGCTTGAGGCGGTTGCGGATGATGCCGGCATCAAGCATCAGCTCCTCGATCCGCTCATCGCTCATCTGCGCCAGTTTGACCGGGTCGAAGCCCTCCAGCACCTCGCGATAGCGCTCGCGTTTACGCAAAACGGTGATCCATGACAGGCCTGCCTGGAACCCTTCGAGCAAAAGCATCTCGAACAGCAACGCCGGATCACGCTGCGGCGTTCCCCATTCCTGGTCATGGTAGGCCTGGTACAACGGATCGTCGGTACACCAAAAGCAGCGTGGCATAAGGCTCCAATGAGTAGAGGGCGAGGCGAATCAGGTTATACTCCCGCTCTTTACATCCGCATCCCCAGATACAGGTGAATTTCGTGAGCCAGCCTACGCCAGCCGTGCGTACCTTCCAAGACCTGATCCTCGCCCTGCAGAACTACTGGGCAGCTCAAGGTTGTGTGGTGCTTCAGCCCTACGATATGGAAGTAGGCGCCGGCACTTTCCATACCGCCACGTTCCTGCGCGCCGTCGGCCCAGAAACCTGGAACGCCGCCTACGTGCAGCCAAGCCGTCGCCCTGCCGACGGGCGGTATGGCGAAAACCCCAACCGCCTGCAGCATTACTACCAGTTCCAGGTAGTGCTCAAGCCAAACCCGGCCAACTTCCAGGAGCTGTACCTCGGCTCGCTGAAAGCCATTGGCTTGGATCCGCTGGTCCACGATATCCGTTTCGTCGAAGACAACTGGGAATCGCCAACCCTGGGCGCCTGGGGCCTGGGCTGGGAAATCTGGCTCAACGGCATGGAAGTCACCCAGTTCACCTACTTCCAGCAAGTGGGCGGCATCGAGTGCTACCCGGTCACCGGTGAAATCACCTACGGCCTGGAGCGCCTGGCCATGTACATCCAGGGTGTCGACTCGGTGTACGACCTGGTCTGGGCCGACGGCCCGTTCGGCAAGGTCACCTACGGCGACGTGTTCCACCAGAACGAAGTGGAGCAGTCGACCTACAACTTCGAGCACGCCAACGTCGAGAAACTGTTCGAGCTGTTCGACTTCTACGAAAGCGAAGCCAACCGCCTGATCAAGCTGGACCTGCCGCTGCCGACCTACGAAATGGTGCTGAAGGCTTCGCACACCTTCAACCTGCTCGACGCCCGCCGCGCCATCTCGGTGACCGAGCGCCAGCGTTACATCCTGCGTGTCCGTACCCTGGCCCGGGACGTGGCGCAAAGCTATCTGCAAGCCCGCGCACGCCTGGGCTTCCCGATGGCCACCCCTGAACTGCGTGACGAAGTGTTGGCTAAGCTGGAGGCTGCACAATGAGTGCTCAAGATTTCCTGGTAGAACTGGGCACCGAAGAGCTGCCACCCAAAGCCCTGGCCACCCTCGGCGACGCCTTCCTGGCCGGCATCGAGAAAGGCCTGCAGGCCGCTGGCCTGAACTACACCGGCAAGCAGGTCTACGCCGCGCCGCGCCGCCTGGCCGTGCTGATTCGCCAGCTGGACGTGCAGCAGCCTGACCGCAGCATCAATATCGATGGCCCGCCCCTGCAGGCGGCTTTCAAAGACGGCGAGCCGACCCAGGCTGCCTTGGGCTTTGCCAAAAAGTGCGGTGTAGAGCTGTCGGAAATCGACCAGAGCGGCGCCAAGCTGCGTTTCTCCCAGCACATCCCGGGTAAAGAAACCGCCAGCCTGCTGCCGACCATCGTCGAAGACTCGCTCAACGACCTGCCGATCCCCAAGCGCATGCGCTGGGCCGCCAGCCGTGAAGAATTCGTGCGCCCGACCCAGTGGCTGGTGATGCTGCTCGGCGACCAGGTTGTCGACTGCACCATCCTCTCGCAGCAGGCCGGCCGTGAATCGCGTGGCCACCGTTTCCACCACCCCGAAAACGTGGTTATCACCACCCCGGCCAACTATGTCGAAGACCTGCGCAAAGCCTACGTGCTGGCCGACTTCGCCGAGCGCCGCGAGCTGATTGCCAAGCGCACCGCAGAACTGGCCATGCAGCAGGAAGGCACCGCCATCGTGCCACCGGCGCTGCTGGACGAGGTGACTGCCCTGGTCGAGTGGCCAGTGCCGCTGGTGTGCTCGTTCGAGGAGCGGTTCCTCGAGGTGCCGCAAGAAGCCCTGATCACCACCATGCAGGACAACCAGAAGTACTTCTGCCTGCTGGACAGCGAAGGCAAGCTGCTGCCGCGGTTCATCACCGTGGCCAACGTCGAAAGCCGTGACCCGCAGCAGATCGTCCAGGGTAACGAAAAGGTCGTGCGCCCGCGCCTGACCGACGCCGAGTTCTTCTTCAAGCAGGACAAGAAGCAGCCGCTGGCAACCTTCAACGAGCGCCTGAAGAACGTGGTGTTCCAGGCACAGCTGGGTACCGTCTACGACAAGGCCGAGCGCGTTTCCAGGCTGGCAGCCTTCATTGCCCCGCTGATCGGCGGCGACGCCCAGCGCGCCAGCCGCGCCGGCCTGCTGTGCAAATGCGACCTGGCCACCGAGATGGTCGGTGAATTCCCTGAGATGCAGGGCGTTGCCGGTTACTACTACGCGCTCAACGACGGCGAGCCGCAAGACGTCGCCCTGGCCCTGAACGAGCAGTACATGCCGCGCGGTGCTGGCGCCGAGCTGCCGCAGACCCTTACCGGTGCTGCCGTGGCCATCGCCGACAAGCTCGACACCCTGGTCGGCATCTTCGGCATCGGCATGCTGCCCACCGGCAGCAAAGACCCGTACGCCCTGCGCCGTGCCGCCCTGGGCGTGCTGCGCATCCTGATCGAGAAGCAGCTGGACCTGGACCTGACCGGTGCGGTCGAGTTCGCGGTCAAGCAGTTCGGCGCCAAGATCAAGGCTGCCGGCCTGGCCGAGCAGGTGCTGGAGTTCATCTTCGACCGCCTGCGTGCGCGTTACGAAGACGAAGGCATCGACGTCGCCACCTACCTGTCGGTCCGTGCCCTGAAGCCGGGCTCGGCGCTGGACTTCGACCAGCGTGTGCAGGCCGTGCAGGCCTTCCGCAAGCTGCCCGAAGCCGAAGCCCTGGCCGCGGTGAACAAGCGCGTGTCGAACCTGCTGGGCAAGGCCGAAGGCGCCATCGCCGAACAGGTCGAGCCGAAGTACTTCGACAACGCCAACGAGTTCTCCCTGTACTCCGCCATCCAGCAGGCCGACCAGGCCGTGCAACCGATGGCGGCTGCGCGTCAGTACAGCGAAGCGCTGGCCCGCCTGGCTGCCTTGCGTGACCCGGTCGACGCCTTCTTCGAGGCGGTGATGGTCAACGCCGAGGACGCCAAGGTGCGCGCCAACCGTTATGCCCTGCTCAGCCGCCTGCGCGGTCTGTTCCTGGGTGTGGCCGACATTTCGCTGCTGGGGTAAGCCTTGAAACTGCTGATTCTCGATCGTGACGGGGTGATCAACCACGACTCCGACGCCTACATCAAGTCGCTGGAGGAGTGGGTGCCGATCCCAGGTTCGGTCGAGGCCATCGCGCAGTTGAGCAAAGCGGGCTGGACGGTGGCCGTGGCCACCAACCAGTCCGGCATTGCCCGTGGCTACTATTCGCTGGCAACCCTCGAGGCCATGCATGCGCGCCTGCGCACGCTGGTGGCCGAGCAGGGCGGCGAAGTCGGCCATATCGTGTATTGCCCGCATGGGCCGGACGAGGGCTGCGAATGCCGCAAGCCCAAGCCAGGCATGCTGCGGGCAATCGCCGACCACTACCACGCCGACCTGCACGGCGTATGGTTCGTCGGCGACAGCAAAGGTGACCTGGAGGCCGCCCTGGCCGTCGGTGCACAACCCGTGTTGGTGAAAACCGGCAAGGGCGAGCGAACCCTGGAAAAAGGCGTCGCTGAAACTACACTGATTTTCGACGATCTGGCAGCTATCGCCAGAGAACTAATTTAAACGATGCGCCCCAGGGCGCATTTTTCTCAGGCGGGCGAGCCCCGCAATGGTACATGCCACTATGTCGATCCTGCAGGCGATCAGAATCTTTCTTTTTTACCTGCTGCTGGGCACCAGTTCGCTGCTGTGGTGCTCGCTGAGCTTTTTTATCGCGCCATTCTTGTCGTTCCCCAAGCGTTACAAGTTCATCAACGTGTACTGGTGTCGCTGCGCGCTGTTTTTGACCCGCACCATCCTTGGCATCGATTACAAGATCACCGGCGCCGAGAATGTGCCGAGTGAGCCATGCGTGATCCTGTCCAACCACCAGAGCACCTGGGAGACCTTCTTCCTTTCCCAGTACTTTTCGCCGCTGAGCCAGGTGCTCAAGCGCGAGCTGCTGTACGTACCGTTCTTCGGCTGGGCAATGGCCATGCTGCGGCCGATCGCGATTGACCGCGACAACCCCAAGGAAGCGCTGCGCCATGTAGCCAGCAAGGGTGATGAGCTGCTCAAGCAAAAGGTATGGGTACTGATTTTCCCGGAAGGTACGCGGGTGCCGTTCGGTACGGTGGGCAAGTTCTCCCGCGGGGGTACCGCACTGGCGGTGAACGCCGGGCTGCCGGTGCTGCCGATCGCGCACAACGCTGGCAAGTTCTGGCCGAAGACGGGTTGGGGCAAACGCGCAGGTACCATCGAGGTGGTGATCGGCGCGCCGATGTACGCCAATGGCACCGGCCCGCGTGCCATTGCCGAGCTCAATGACCGCGCGGCTGCCTGGAATGAAGCGACCCAACGGGCGATGGGCTCGCTGCCACCGGTGGATGAAAAACCCCACGAGCAGATTGCCTGACGTTCTGTGGATAACTTGTTAGCAGTTTTTCAACGCAATACCCGAAGTGATCGCTAAGTGTATGAATTAGCTGTTTATTTCTGCGTATGACATTTTTCTGAAAAACGTGCATAAGTTTTTTCGAGGCATAAGAAAACCGGCTTTTACAGCCGGTTTTTTTATGGCTTCAGTCAGACCTTGTCGATATCCACATCCTTGGTTTCTTTCAGGCAGAAGATGCCCACCACGAGGCTGATCCCCGTCACCAGCACCGGGTACCACAGCCCGTAGAAGATATCCCCGGTGTACACCACCAGTGCAAATGACACCGTGGGCAAGAAGCCGCCGAACCAGCCATTGCCGATGTGGTAAGGCAGGGACATCGAGGTGTAGCGGATACGGGTGGGGAACAGCTCGACCATGACGGCTGCCAGTGGCCCATAGGTCATGGTCGCGATCAGGATCATCGCTACGATCAGCACCACCACCATCACCTGATTGACCTGCGCCGGGTCCGCCTTCGCCGGGTAGCCAGCCTGCTCGATTGCCGTGCGCATGGCGGTTTCGTCAAAGCCATTGATGCTCTTGTCGCCAATGTTCACCACCACCTGGCTGCCGGCCACATTCACCGAGCTGTACGGCAGGCCCTGCTTGACCAGGAAGGTCTTGACCTTGTCGCAAGGGCTGTCGAAGCGCGCCTTGCCGACCGGGTCGAACTGGAAGGTGCAGCCTTGCGGGTCAGCGGTGACCACGATCGGCGCTTGGCGGCTGGCCATGTCGATCTGCGGGTTGGCGTAGTGGCTGAGGGCCTTGAACAGCGGGAAGTACAGGACGGTGGCCAGCAACAGGCCGAGCATCAGGATTGGTTTACGGCCGACACGATCGGACAGCCAGCCGAAGAACACGAAGAACGGTGCACCGATCACCACGCTGATGATCAGCAGGGTATTGGCCTGTGCCGGGTCCATCTTGAGCATCTGGGTCATGAAGAACAGCACGTAGAACTGCGCCGTATAGAAGGTCACAGCCTGGCCGGCATTGATGCTGAACAGCGCAGTGAGCACCACTTTGAGGTTGGGCCACGAGGTGAACGACTCACGGATCGGCGACTTGCTGATCTTGCCCTGGGCCTTCATTTTCACGAAGGCCGGCGACTCGTGCATGCTCATGCGGATCCACGTCGAAATCGCCAGCAGCACGATCGACAGCAGGAAGGGCAGGCGCCAGCCCCAGGTCTCGAACTGGTCGCCACTGATATAGCGGCTGCCCAGTACCACCAGCAACGACAACAGCAGGCCGAGGGTGGCGGTGGACTGGATGAAGCCCGTGTGGAAACCGCGCTTGCCGTGCGGCGCGTGTTCCGCCACATAGGTGGCCGCACCACCGTACTCACCACCCAGCGCCAGGCCCTGGAGCATGCGCAGGATCACCAGGATGATCGGCGCAGCAATGCCGATGCTGGCGTAGGTCGGCAGCAGACCCACGGCAAAGGTCGACAGGCCCATCAGCACGATGGTCACCAGGAAGGTGTACTTGCGCCCGATCATGTCACCCAGGCGGCCGAACACCAGCGCGCCGAAGGGCCGGACCAGAAAGCCGGCGGCAAAGGCCATCAGGGCAAAGATGAAGGCGGTGGTGTCGTTCACGCCAGCAAAGAACTGCTTGCTGATGACCGCGGCCAGCGCGCCATAGAGAAAAAAGTCATACCACTCGAAAACCGTCCCGAGGGATGACGCGAAAATGATCTTGCGTTCTTCACGGCGGCTAGGGCTGGCCGCCGTCGTACCCTGCTCTTGGATGTAATCCGACATCGTTGCTGTCCTCGGCCCGCAGGCCACAGTGATTATTCTTGTTGTTCCACTGTCGGCAGCCTTCGACCGCAAGCTGCCGGTACTGCACGCACCCGGTCAGGGCGTCGGTAGCGCGTCTTCGTTGAGGTAGGTTTGAGTAGCCGCTCCCTTGAGAATGAGTTGTGCCGCCTTCTCGGCGATCATCAGCGTGGGTGAACAGGTATTGCCGGAGGTGATCTGCGGCATGATCGAAGCATCCGCCACGCGCAAGCCAGGGATGCCGTGCACGCGCAGCTGGTTATCCACAACGTCGAGCGGGCCATTGCCCATACGGCAGGTACCCACTGGGTGGAAAATGGTCGTGCCGATCTTGCCGGCGGCTTCGAACAGGTCCTCTTCGCTCTGCAGGGCAGCGCCGGGCAGGTATTCCTGCGGGTCGAAGGCCGCAAGGGCAGGGGCCTGGACAATCCGCCGGGTGAGGCGGATGGCGTCGGCGGCAACGCGCAGGTCTTGCGGGTCGCTCAGGTAATTGGGGTCGATCGACGGTGCGCTGTTCATGTCCGCGCTGCAGATGTCGATACGCCCTCGGCTCACCGGGCGCAAGTTACACACCGACGCCGTGAACGCCGGGAAGCGATGCAACGGCTCACCGAAGCGCTCCAGCGACAGGGGTTGCACGTGATACTGCAAGTTGGCGGTGGCCTGCTCCGGGCTGGAGCGCACAAACGCGCCCAGCTGGCTCGGCGCCATGGCCAGCGGGCCGCTGCGGTCGTAGAGGTAGCGCAGGCCCATGCCCATCTTGCCCCACATACTGTTGGCCATCTGGTTGAGAGTGCGGGTGTTGCGGATCTGGTAGATCAGGCGCAATTGCAGGTGGTCCTGCAGGTTGCCGCCGACACCTGGCATGTCGTGGCGTACGCCTATGCCCAAGGTTTCCAGCAGTGGGCGCGGGCCGATACCGGAGCGCTGCAGGATGCCGGGCGAGCCCATGGCGCCAGCGCAAAGGATAATCTCGCGGCGCGCCGCGAACTCATGCCAGGCGCCTTGCCAGAACGCTTTCACGGCGCGGGCGCGGGTATTGTTCAGCAACACCTGGTCAACCTGCACACCCGTCAGCACCGTCAGGTTGGTGCGGTTATGCACAGGCCGCAGGAAAGCCTTGGATGCGTTCCAGCGCACACCACTGCGCTGGTTCACCTGAAAGTATCCACAGCCCAGGTTGTCACCCGTGTTGAAATCGTCGACCTTGCCGATACCGCTCTGCTCGGCAGCGTCGCGGAAGGCATCGAGGATTGGCCAGCTGTAACGCTGGCGCTCTACCCGCCATTCGCCAGCGCCACCGTGATGCTCGCTGGCGCCGGCAAAGTGGTTTTCGCTGGCCTTGAACAGCGGCAGCACGTCATTCCAGGCCCAACCGTCGTTGCCTTGGGCGGCCCAGGCGTCGTAATCGGCGGCTTGGCCACGCATGTAGATCATGCCGTTGATCGAAGAACAGCCACCGAGCACCTTGCCCCGTGGATAACCCAGGCTGCGGCCACCCAGGCCGGCTTGCGCTTGCGTCTTGAAGCACCAGTCGGTGCGGGGGTTGCCGATGCAGTAGAGGTAACCGACGGGGATATGAATCCAGGGATAGTTATCGCGGCCGCCCGCTTCGAGCAGCAGCACGCGGCAGGAAGGGTCGGCAGACAAACGATTGGCCAGCAGGCACCCGGCGGGCCCGGCACCGACGACCACGTAATCGAAGACAGAATCGGCTGATGGCATGTGCAACCTCGCGCCTGATTTTTATTCTTGTCGTCCCACATCTTATTGATTAATTTCGCTGAGGGAACACGTGATTTCGCGCAGCCGTTGTGCGTTTTAGCACAGCGACAAACAGGGAAAGGATGCATGTTCGACTGGAATGATCTGCGGTTTTTCCTCGAGTTGCAGCGCAGCGGCCGTCTGCTGAGCGCCGCCAAACGCCTCAACACTACCCACAGCACTGTCGCCCGGCACATCGAAAGCATCGAGAAGAGCCTGGGCACTGCCCTGTTCGTGCAACATGCCCAAGGCTACGAACTGACGCCCTCCGGCCAGGCATTGCTCAAGCACGCCGAAGCCATGGAGAACGTCGCGCTGCTGGCGCAGGAAGAAATCACCCAGGCCATCACGCCGCTGGGCAAAGTGCGCCTGGGGGTAACCGAAGGCATCGGCATCATGTTCTTCACCCCGCGCATGAACCCGCTGTTCGAGCGTTACCCGGGCCTTGAGGTGGAACTGGTGGCAGTGCCGCGGTTTGTCAGCATCCTCAACCGCGAGGCGGAAATCAGCATTCACCTCGAGCGGCCCAACGCCGACCTGCTGATCACCCGCAAACTCACCGACTACCGCCTGGCGTTGTATGCCAGCCAGGCGTATCTCGACCGCGCGCCGCCCCTGCGCAACCGTGAAGACCTCGCCCGGCATAGCTGGATTGGTTACGTCGACGACCTGCTGTTCAGCCAGGAACTGCTGTTCCTCAACAGCTTCTGCCGGGCGCCCAGCGTGGCCTTTCGCAGCACCAGCGTGATCGCCCAGCAAACCGCTGCCCGAGCAGGGTTGGGCATCGCCGTGCTGCCCAACTACATGGCCCGCCACGACCCAAGCCTGGTGCGCGTGCTGCCCAGCGAAACCATCCAGCGCAGCTACTGGATCTGCACCCGCCGCGAGTTGCACAAGTCGGTGCGCCTGCGGGTGGTCTGGGACTACCTGCTGGCGCTGTGCGCGGCCGAGCAGGACGAGCTGCTAGCCGAGTAGTGCCTTGCCGGCCAGCAGCAGCGCAGCGCCAACGCCAACCACCGCGAACAGCTGCTGCAGGCGGGGCCCGGCCACCTTGTTTGCCAATGGCCGCGCCAGCAGCAAACCGAGCACTGCGCCGACGGCAAACGGTGCACCGACCCGCCAGTGCATCACACCGGCCACGCTGGCGCTGACCACGCTGCCGGTGGACACCAGTGCGATCACCGCCAGCGAGGTCGAGACGATGCTTTTCATGCGCAGGTTGGTGTAGCGGTTCAGGGCTGGGATGATCACGAAGCCGCCGCCCACACCCAGCAAGCCGGACAACAGCCCAGAAGCTGCGCCAGTCATGGCCAGCGCCCTGGCGCAGGGCAGCGTCCAACGCAGCCGGCCCTGCAACGGGTTGAGCACGCAGGGTTCGATAAAGCGGTGTGCGTCGTTGGTTTCGCCACGCAGCTCCCTGGCCGCCTTGCGCCAGATGCGTAGGCAGGCATAGACCAGCACCCCGGCGAACACCAGCGCCAACGGTGTATCAGGCAAGCGGTGGGCGAGCATCAGGCCGAGTGGCGCTGCTGCTATGCCGATCAGGGCGATAAACACAGCCGCGCGATAACGCACCAGCCCTTGGCGCAAACCAAGTATCGCCCCGACAGCAGCAGCAAGGCCTACGGCAAGCAGGCCGATCGGCGCAGCCTCGACCATCGACAGGCCAAGGCCGAACACCAGCAGCGGCACCGCCAGGATGCCACCGCCTGCGCCGGTCAGCGCCAGCACCGCGCCGATGATCGCGCCCAACATGGCACCGAGCAATTGATGATCGATCACTGCGCCGCCTCGGCTACCAGCGGCTGGGGCCGGGCCATCCACTCCCGCCCCTTGAGCATGCCTTGCCAGTACAGCGGTGGCAGCACCCGCGCCTTGAGCAGCCAAGCCAGGCGCGTGGGCTTGCGGCCATCGAGCAACCAGCGAGGGAAGCTCGGCGCGACCTTGCCACCGTAGGTGAATTCGGCGAGGACGATCTTGCCGCGCTCGACGGTCAGCGGGCAGGAGCCATAGCCATCGTACTGGGCGAGCGTAGGCAGCCGACCCAGCGCCACCAGCACGTTGTTGGCCACCACCGGCGCTTGCTTGCGCGCGGCGGCGGCGGTCTTGGCATTGCTGGTGCTGGCCACATCACCCAAGGCATGGATATTGGCGAATTGACGATGGCGCAGGGTATGCGGGTCCACATCGACCCAGCCGGCAGCATCGGCCAACAGGCTCTGGCGGATGAAGTCCGGGGCAACCTGCGGCGGTACCACGTGCAACATGTCGAAGGCCTCGGTGCGGCTTTCGCTGCTGCCATCGGCCAGGGTACGCACGAACGTGGCGCGTTTGTTGGGGCCATCTACCGCCACAAGGCGCTGGCTGTAGTTGAGGTCGACGCCGTACTTGTCGATGTAGGCCATCAGCGCAGGCACATAGTCGGGCACACCGAACAGCACGGTGCCCGCATTGAAGAAGCTGGCTTTTACATCGCCCAGCTGACCGTGGCGCAACCAATGGTCGCATGACAGGTACAACGCCTTCTGCGGCGCACCCGCGCATTTGATCGGCATGGGCGGCTGGGTGAACAGGGCGCGGCCTTGTTTGAGGTTTTGCACCAGCTCCCAGGTATAAGGTGCCAGGTCGTAGCGGTAATTGGAGGTCACGCCGTTACGGCCAAGGGTTTCGCTGAGCCCGTCGATGGCAGCCCAATCGAGCTTAAGGCCAGGGCAGACCACCAACTGTTCGTAACTGATGGAACGGCCGTCATCTAGCAGGACCAACTGGCGCAATGGGTCGAAACCTTGAACGCGCGCCTTGACCCAGTGCACACCCCGGGGAATGGTCGAAGCCATGGTACGAGCAGTGCTTGGCGCGTTGAACACGCCAGCGCCGACCATGGTCCAGCCAGGTTGGTAGTAATGCACGTCCGCGGGGTCGATCACTGCAATGTCCAGTGAGGGGTCGCGGTTGATGAGGCTGGAAGCCGTGGCGATTCCGGCAGCGCCGGCACCGACGATCACCACCTTGTGGTGGTCGGAAGTGGCAGGGGACAACAAGGCAGGCATGGCGGTAAATCCTGGAAATCTGGTTATGGGCAGGGCATTCAGAGCTTGTTCAGCGGAATCTTCAGGTAGCTCACACCGTTGTCTTCAGGCTCAGGGAAATGACCGCTGCGCATGTTGACCTGTACCGACGGCAGAATCAGTACCGGCATCTCCAGGGTCTTGTCGCGGGCTTCACGCATGGTCACGAAGCTGTCCTCGTCGATACCCTGATGGATGTGGATATTGTTGGCGCGCTGCTCAGCCACAGTGGTGACGTACTGCATGTCGCGCCCGCCTGGCAGGTAGTCGTGGCACATGAACAGCTTGGTCTGGTCCGGGAAGGCCAGCAGGCGCCGGATCGACTTGTACAAGGTACGCGCGTCGGCACCCGGGAAGTCGCAGCGCGCGGTGCCGTAGTCGGGCATGAACAGGGTGTCGCCCACGAACAGCGCCTGTTCCCCGGCATCCATTACCAGGTAACTCATGCAGGCCGGCGTATGCCCTGGGGTATGCAGGGCACGTGCATTCAGGTTGCCGATGCGAAAGCCTTCCTCATCCATCAGCAACACATCGAACTGGCTGCCGTCACGGGCAAAGCCAGGCTCGACGTTGAACAAGGCGCCGAAGGTCTTCTGTACCCTGATTATTTCGGCACCGATGGCGGTGTGGCCCCCGAGCTTTTCCTTGAGATAAGCCGCAGCCGAAAGGTGGTCGGCATGCACATGGGTTTCAAGCACCCACTGTACCTGGGCGCCCAAGGCCTGTACCCGCTCGACAAGCCGATCGGCGGATGCAGTGCAGGTGCGGCCTGACTTGGGGTCGTAATCCAGCACGCTGTCGATCAACGCGCACTGGTTGGTTTCACGGTCCAGCACCAGGTAGCTGATGGTCGAGGTCGCCTCGTCGTAGAAAGCTTCCACGTGCAAGTTGTTGCCGATGATCATCTCGTTCTCCAAGTAATCCACCGCGCCTTGTGCAGGCGTAGGCGGTGACAGGTGGTTTATCAAGATGCATGCCAGGAATTTGCCAGCGTCATGGCTAGTAATAACGGGCCTAAGTGGCGTGCGGCTGGCAGGCTGTCAGCCGTAGTGGCAGTCGACTGTCAGCCAATGGCAGTGTTTGGCAGTCCTTGTTACCCTGCGCCGGGTTATCCATCCGGTGCCGTCATGTCTGATTCCCATTCACTCATCCTAGCTCTGGTTTCCTACCTCGAACACGATGCGCTGCCTACCATCGTACTGGACACCGACTACAACATCCTCGCCGCCAATGCTGCCTATCGCCGGCAATTCGGCCGTGACGACCAGGCGCCGCTGGGTGAGAAATGCCACCGGGTTTCCCATCATTACGCCGTGCCTTGCGATCAGGCTGGCGAGCATTGCCCGATGCGCAAGGCCTGGGACAGTAAGCTGCCGGAGCGCGTACTGCACATTCACCACACCCCGCGCGGGCCCGAACATGTGGATGTGGAACTGCGGCCGATCCTGGATGAGCAGGGTAGGGTGGTGGCCTTTGTCGAGCGCCTGACCACAATCACGCTGGCCTCGGCACAGCCTCAGCAACAGGGCCTGGTCGGCCGTGCGCCGGCGTTCAAGGCTGCGCTGACCAGCTTGCAACGGGCAGCACCCGCGCAGATCCCGGTATTGCTCCAAGGCGAATCAGGCACCGGCAAAGAGCTGTTCGCCCGGGCGATCCATATGGGCAGCCCACGGGCAAATGGCCCCCTGGTAGTGGTGGACTGTACCGGCCTGACAGAGTCGCTGTTCGAGAGTGAATTGTTCGGCTATGAGAAGGGCGCCTTTACCGGTGCCCACCAACGCAAGGTCGGCCTTGCCGAAGCTGCCCATGGCGGTACGCTATTCCTCGACGAGATCGGCGAAGTGCCGCTGACGATGCAGGTCAAATTGCTGCGTCTGATCGAGTCCGGCAGTTTCCGCCCGGTTGGCAGCACACGGACCGTGCATGCGGATTTCCGCCTGGTGTCAGCCACTCATAAACCGCTCAAGCAGATGGTGGCAGCAGGTACTTTCCGTGAAGACCTGTATTACCGCATCAGCGGTTTTCCGATCCGCTTGCCCGCTTTGCGTGAGCGGGTTGAGGACCTGCCACTGCTCGCGCAGAGCCTGTTGCAACGTATGGCTGGCAAACCCAGCGCAAGCCTGACGGCTGAGGCACTGCAGCAACTGGCACTGCATCCGTTCCCCGGCAATATTCGCGAACTGCGCAACATCCTGGAGCGGGCACGATTGTTCGCCGATGACGGGCTGATCCGGCCTGAGCACCTGCCGGAGGATATCAACCCTCAGCCAGCCGGGTTGAGCAGGGGGAACAACCTGAGTGATCTGGCCCATGCGCTGGCGCAGTTCCAAGGGCCACGCAGTGAATTGGCGCGCCACCTGGGCATGAGTGAACGCACCCTGTATCGGCGCTTGAAAGCCTTGGGGCTGAGCGCACCGTAGTTCTTTACCGGACCTTTACCTCTGGGCACGGATTACTCTGATCGAATCATGGTCTGACGTATCAACCGTACCAAGCGTCCCGATCACACCGCCGGGCGTGAACTTGCAAGGATCGACATTCGATGAAAAAAACCCTCTCCGTGCTATGCGCCACGCTGATGCTCAGCGCACCACTGGCCAGCTTCGCTCAACCTGGCCCACCTCAGGGGCACGATGGCGGCCCATCGCACCAGGATCAGGGCCGCCCACATAAAGGGCAGCAGCAGGGTCATCCGCAGCCACAAGGCAAACCCGGCAACGGCCACGCTCAGGGCTACCGCAACCCCAACTATCGCCCGCAACCCGGTATGCCGATACCTCACCAGCAATGGCAACGCGGCCATGTTGTGGACCCGCACTACCGTGATGACCGCTACTGGGTAACTGACTGGCGCGCCCGCCACCTGTCGCCACCGCCGCGCGACCACCGCTGGTTGTACGTTAACGGTGACTACGTATTGGTGGCGATTGCATCTGGGGTAATCGCGAACATTCTCACCGGCTATTGAAGCCTTGGAATCAGCTGCCAATAAAAAGCCCGCTTGCGCGGGCTTTTTTATTGGCGGTCAATCTACCGAATCAGAAGTCCAGGTTCGATACCGACAGGGCGTTGCTTTCGATGAACTCGCGACGTGGCTCGACCGCATCACCCATCAGGGTGTTGAAGATCTGGTCCGCGGCGATCGCATCTTCGATGGTGACCTTGAGCATGCGGCGCACGGTTGGGTCCATCGTGGTTTCCCACAGCTGGTCCGGGTTCATCTCACCCAGCCCTTTGTATCGCTGGATGGTGTGACGCTTGGTGGTCTCGTTCATCAGCCAATCGAGGCCTTCCTTGAACTCGACAATCGCCTTGCGACGCTCACCGCGCTGCACGTAGGCACCTTCACCCAGCAGGCTAGCCAGCTTGGAGCCGATGTTGACCACAGTGCGGTAGTCATTACTGCCGAAGAAGTCGCGGTTGAAGGTGATGTAGCTGGCCAGGCCGTGGGAGGTGATTTCCACTTCCGGCAGCCACACATTTCGTTCCTTGTCTTCGCGCAGCGTAGCCTTGTACGCCAGGCCAGACTTCTGGCTGTTGTTAAGGCGTTCTTGCAGCTTAGCCAACCAGCTCTCCATGACAGCGTGGTCGCCCAGCTGCTCCAGGGTGACTTCCGGCAGGTAGATGAAGTGCTCGGTCAGCTCTTCCGGGTACAGGCGCGACAAACGCTTGAGCGTCTTCATCACGCTACGGAATTCGTTGACCAACGCTTCCAGTTGTACACCGGAAACGGCTGGCGCCGATTCGTCCAGGTGCAGGCTGGCATCTTCGAGGGCCGATTGGGTCATGTATTCTTCCATGGCCTCGTCGTCCTTGATGTACTGCTCCTGCTTGCCTTTCTTCACCTTGTACAGCGGTGGCTGCGCAATATAGATGTAGCCACGCTCGACCAGCTCAGGCAGCTGACGGAAGAAGAAGGTCAGCAACAAGGTACGAATGTGCGAACCGTCAACGTCAGCATCGGTCATGATGATGATGTTGTGATAGCGCAGCTTATCGATGTTGTACTCTTCGCGGCCGATGCCACAGCCCAGGGCAGTGATCAGCGTGCCCACTTCCTGGGACGAGATCATCTTGTCGAAACGCGCTTTCTCGACGTTGAGGATCTTGCCCTTCAGCGGCAGGATTGCCTGGGTACGACGGTTACGGCCTTGCTTGGCCGAACCACCTGCGGAGTCACCCTCCACCAGGTACAGTTCGGAAAGGGCAGGGTCCTTCTCCTGGCAGTCCGCCAGTTTGCCCGGCAGGCCAGCGATGTCCAGCGCACCTTTACGGCGCGTCATTTCACGAGCCTTGCGCGCGGCTTCACGGGCGCGGGCCGCGTCGATCATCTTGCCGACAACCGCTTTGGCTTCGTTCGGGTTTTCCAGCAGGAAGTCGGAGAAGTACTTGTTCATCTCCTGTTCCACGGCGGTTTTCACCTCCGAGGAGACCAGCTTGTCCTTGGTCTGCGAGCTGAACTTAGGGTCCGGAACCTTGACCGAAATAATCGCGGTCAGGCCTTCACGGGCATCGTCACCGGTGGTGGCGACCTTGTTTTTCTTCGCCAGGCCTTCCTGCTCGATGTAGCTGTTCAAGCTACGGGTCAGAGAGGAACGGAAACCGACCAGGTGGGTACCACCATCGCGCTGCGGGATGTTGTTGGTGAAGCACAGCAGGTTTTCATTGAAGCTGTCGTTCCACTGCAGGGCGACTTCAACACCCACGCCATCGTCACGCTGCACGTTGAAGTGGAACACCTGAGAGTTGACCGGAGTCTTGTTGGTGTTCAGGTACTCAACGAACGCACGCAGGCCGCCTTCATATTTGAAGTACTCTTCCTTACCCGAGCGCTCGTCCTTCAGCAGAATACCCACGCCAGAGTTCAGGAACGACAGTTCACGAATACGCTTGGCCAGGATGTCCCAACTGAAGTGAATGTTCTTGAAGGTTTCAGCCGACGGCTTGAAGTGGATGTGAGTACCGGTGGTTTCGCTTTCGCCCACAATGGCCATAGGCGCCTGTGGAACACCGTGTACGTAAGTCTGTTCCCAGATCTTGCCACTACGACGAACGGTGAGTACCAGCTTCTCGGAAAGGGCGTTTACAACCGAAACACCTACACCGTGCAGACCGCCGGAAACCTTGTAGGAGTTGTCGTCGAACTTACCGCCAGCGTGCAGCACGGTCATGATGACCTCGGCTGCGGAAACGCCTTCTTCTTTATGCACGTCGACCGGAATGCCGCGACCGTTGTCGCGCACACTGATGGATTCATCCGTGTGGATGATGACGGTGATGTCATCGCAGTGCCCCGCGAGGGCTTCGTCGATCGAGTTGTCGACCACCTCGAAGACCATGTGGTGCAGGCCGCTACCGTCATCGGTGTCGCCAATGTACATGCCGGGACGCTTGCGCACGGCATCCAAACCTTTCAGCACCTTAATGCTGGAGGAGTCGTACGTTTGATTTTCGCTCATGCCTTCACTCCCGATGGTCGTGGGTCTGGGTGATACAGCCTTGTTCCACGTGGAACAAAGCAACTGGCGTTTCCGTCTGCCAGCCTTCCCTCAGTAATTCGTGATCTACACAGGTGATGAACACCTGGCAGCGTAATTCTTCTAGCAAGCGGCACAGCGCACGGCGATGCTGATCGTCCAATTCGGACGGCAAGTCATCCACCAGATAAATACAGTGTCCGCGGCGGGCCTGGCTAACGAGGTGACCTTGGGCAATGCGCAATGCACAGACCACCAACTTTTGCTGACCACGCGACAAGATGTCGGCTGCGTTATTGGCAGCCAGACGAAGACGTAGATCAGCACGCTGCGGACCGGCCTGGGTGTGGCCCATCTGCTGATCGCGAAGAAGAGAAGAGGCGAGTACTTCGTTGAGTTCCCGGTCCTTGTCCCAGCCTCGGTAGTAGCTAAGGGTCAACCCGTCCAGCTCGACCAGTTCGCTCAGGGTTTGCTCGAAGACGGGCTTCAAGGCCTTGATGTAGTTGCGACGGTATTCATCTATTTCGGCACTGGCGAGGCACAATTCCCGGTCCCAGGCCGCTTGCGAAGCTGGATCAAGTGTACCATGCCGCAACCATGAGTTCCGCTGCCGCAGCGCCTTCTGCAGCCGTTGCCAGGCCGGCATAAAGCGGGGTTCCACGTGGAACACTCCCCAATCCAGAAACTGCCGCCGGATCTTCGGCGCACCTTCCAGTAAGCGGAAACTATCTGGGTTGATCAGCTGTAGCGGCAAAAGCTCAGCCAGCTGAGCGGCGCTCTTGGCGTTCTGCCCGTCTATACGGATAGTGAAATCGCCCGCCCGCTCACGCGATACGCCCAGATTGGTAGTGCCGCCTTCGGCCAACTGCACTTCGCCAAAAACGGTGCACGCCGCTTGCTCGTACTGAATGACGGGGTTCAGGCGAGTGCTGCGAAACGACCTGGCCAGCCCAAGCAAGTGAATCGCTTCAAGCACACTCGTCTTGCCGCTGCCGTTGGCGCCGTAGAGGATATTGATGCGCGGGGAGGGTGAGAGGGTCACCGGGTGCAGATTGCGCACCGCGGTGACCATGATACGTCTAAGGGACATTAGGCCTGCTACGTGTTACAGACGCATCGGCATGACAACGTAGGACGAGTCGTCATTGCCCGCTTCCTGCAACAGCGCACTGCTGTTGGAGTCGGACAGAATCAGACGCACCTGTTCTGTAGTCATCACACCCAATACGTCCAGCAGGTAGCTGACGTTGAAGCCGATCTCTAGCGAGGTGCCTTCATAGTCCACGCTGATCTCTTCTTCTGCTTCTTCCTGCTCAGGGTTGTTGGCCTGAATCTTCAGCTGGCCTGCAGCCAACTGCAGGCGGATACCGCGGTACTTCTCGTTAGACAAGATCGCGGTGCGGCTGAACGCTTCACGCAGCGCCTGACGGTCGCCGATGACCAGCTTGTCACCGCCCTTGGGCAGTACACGCTCGTAATCCGGGAACTTGCCGTCCACCAGTTTCGAGGTGAAGGTGAATTCGCCAGTGGTCGCACGGATGTGGTGCTGCCCCAGGACGATGCTGACCATGCCTTCTGGGTCGGTTAGCAGGCGCGCCAGCTCGAGGATACCTTTACGCGGCACGATAACCTGGTGACGCTCATCCTGCTCGATGGCTGCGCTCATGGAGCACAGCGCGAGGCGGTGACCGTCAGTGGAGACTGCGCGCAGGGTATTGCGGGATACCTCGAGCAGCATGCCGTTGAGGTAGTAACGCACGTCCTGTTGAGCCATGGCGAAACTGGTGCGCTCGATCAGGCGACGCAGCTTGCTCTGCTCCAGGTTGCAAGTGAGCGAACCTGGGCCTTCTTCCACCGTCGGAAAGTCGTTGGCAGGCAGGGTCGACAGGGTGAAACGGCTACGGCCGGCCTTGACCAACAGCTTCTGCTCGTCGACCTTGATATCGATCAGAACGTCGTTCGGCAGGCTCTTGCAGATGTCCATCAGCTTGCGCGCCGGGACAGTGATTTCGCCGGGCTCTGCCGGCTCTTCCAGTTGCACGCGGCCTACCAGTTCGACTTCCAGGTCGGTACCGGTCAACGACAACTGCTGGCCTTGCACGACCAGCAGTACGTTGGACAGGACCGGCAAGGTCTGACGGCGCTCGACGACACCGGCGACCAGTTGCAGGGGTTTCAACAGGGCTTCGCGTTGAATGGTGAAATGCATGGTCTAGTCCCTTGCCTTCAATTAGCTGCGCTGACGGCCATCAGGTAGTCAGCGTGCGCAGCAGGTTCTTGTAGTCCTCGCGGATGTCCGCGTCGGATTCTTTCAGTTCGTTGATCTTGCGGCAGGCGTGCAGCACGGTGGTGTGGTCACGGCCGCCAAACATGTCGCCGATCTCCGGCAGACTGTGGTTTGTCAGCTCCTTCGACAACGCCATGGCCACCTGACGCGGGCGGGCGACCGAGCGCGAACGGCGCTTGGACAACAGATCGGAGATCTTGATCTTGTAGTACTCAGCGACAGTGCGCTGAATGTTATCCACACTCACCAGCTTGTCTTGCAGCGCCAGCAAGTCCTTCAGCGATTCACGAATCAGCTCGATGGTGATGTCGCGGCCCATGAAGTGCGAGTGGGCGATAACCCGCTTCAATGCGCCTTCAAGCTCACGCACGTTGGAGCGAATACGCTGGGCGATGAAGAACGCCGCATCGTGCGGCAGCTCGACCTTGGCCTGGTCGGCCTTCTTCATCAGGATCGCCACGCGGGTTTCCAGCTCCGGCGGCTCCACGGCCACCGTCAAACCCCAGCCGAAACGTGACTTCAGGCGCTCTTCCAGGCCTTCGATCTCTTTCGGATAGCGGTCGCTGGTAAGAATCACCTGCTGACCACCTTCAAGCAGCGCGTTGAAGGTGTGGAAAAACTCCTCCTGCGAACGCTCCTTGCGGGCGAAGAACTGGATGTCGTCGATCAGCAACGCATCGACCGAACGGTAGAAGCGTTTGAATTCATTGATCGCGTTGAGCTGCAAGGCCTTGACCATGTCGGCGACGAAACGCTCGGAATGCAGGTAGACCACCTTGGCATTCGGGTTCTTCTTCAACAGATGGTTACCCACAGCGTGCATCAGGTGCGTCTTGCCCAGGCCTACGCCGCCATACAGGAACAGCGGGTTGTAACCGTGCTTGGGGTTGTCGGCAACCTGCCAGGCAGCAGCCCGGGCCAGCTGGTTCGACTTACCTTCGACGAACGTTTCGAAGGTGAAGGTGCGGTTCAGGTAGCTGGTGTGCTTGAGCGCACCTTCTACCTGCACGTTGCGCTGTTCGGTGCGACCTGATGCGACGGTTGCCGGAGCGCTGTCGGCCATCGAGTCATAAGTGTCGCGCGAAGACGGCTCGGCCGGGTCGTTGGCCATCACTGGCTCGGCCACCGGCGACGACACTGGGCCAGCGACCGCCATGACGGGTGCGGCTGCAGGTTGCGCAGGATTCTGCGCAAGAGAAGCAGCTACCGCCGCGCTGACCGGTGCATTAGGTGCAGCGCGCGGGGCGGAGCTGCGACGGCTGCCTATTAACAAGGAAAGGGCAGGCGCAATGCCGGTCCCGTTCTCACCCAACAGTTCGAGCAGACGGCCGAGGTACTTTTCATTCACCCAATCGAGAACGAAACGGTTAGGCGCATACACGCGCAACTCGTCGCCTTCGGCTTCGACCTGTAGTGGACGGATCCAGGTGTTGAATTGCTGGGCAGGCAGTTCATCGCGCAGAAGCTCCACGCACTGCTGCCAAAGTTCCACTGACACGGATATCCCCTGAGTTTGAAAGCCGGATGAGGCAAAAACAAACCGCCATTGTACCGGTCGAGCGACCAGTTATCCACATGTGGAAACATTCAGAGCCATGACAAAACAGCCATTTAGCGACCAAAAAGACACTTCGGCACTGTGAATAAGCTCTGTGGATAACCGTACCTGAGGGCTATGCACAACCCTGGGTCGAGCCCTGTTGATAACTCACCTGTGGATAATGACCCTTTTCATCCACAGGCTATGCTCAGCCGTGACACAAGCGCAGCACCGGTTGTGGACAACGTTTCAAAACTCTGTACAGCCCGTGACCCATGGCCTCTAGAGGTTTATCCACAGAAACTTATCCACTTAAGATTTATAAGTTATTCAGAAAAGCTTTTTATATGTCTCTTCTTTTTTTTCATTTTGTCATCCGTTTGCCTGCTCGATCATGCTCCGCCCCGACGAACGTTGGAAGGGGGTCAGCCACGGCACCATCCATAAGGAAAGGCTGGTTGGAAATTGACCTATTGGCTTGCTTTCTCTAGAATCGCCGATCTCTTAAAAAGGGGGCCATTCCGGCCCGTTGTCGACAAACCCAGGTAACAACGCCATGAAACGTACTTTCCAACCAAGCACCATCAAGCGCGCTCGCACCCACGGCTTCCGTGCCCGTATGGCTACCAAGAACGGCCGCGCTGTTCTGTCGCGTCGTCGTGCCAAAGGCCGTAAGCGTCTGGCCATTTGATTTTTCGGCACAGGTGGTGAGTCAGGACTTCAGTCGGGAAAAGCGACTGCTTACACCCCGGCATTTCAAAGCGGTCTTCGACTCCCCAACCGGCAAGGTTCCAGGGAAAAACCTGCTGATCCTTGCTCGCGAGAACGGTCTCGATCACCCACGCCTCGGCTTGGTGATCGGCAAGAAGAGCGTCAAGCTCGCTGTTCAACGCAATCGCCTCAAGCGCTTGATGCGCGATTCCTTCCGTCTGCACCAGCACATGCTGGCTGGCCTGGACATAGTGATCGTCGCGCGCAAGGGATTGGGTGAGATAGAAAACCCGGAATTGCACCAACACTTTGGCAAGCTCTGGAAACGCCTGGCGCGCAGCCGGCCCACTCCAGCGGCAGACGCCAATTCCGCAGGGGTAGACAGTCAAAATGCGTAAACTGGCCCTCGTTCCGATCCAGTTTTACCGTTACGCCATCAGTCCTCTGATGGCCAGCCACTGTCGTTTCTACCCCAGTTGCTCCTGTTATGCGTTAGAAGCCATTGAAACTCATGGCCTCTTGCGTGGCGGGTGGCTAACCGTTCGTCGCCTGGGGCGTTGTCATCCGTGGAACGACGGTGGTTTCGATCCCGTTCCCCCCGCGCCTTCCTCCCGAACTTCTTCGATAGCCGAGTAATCATGGATATTAAACGCACGATCCTGATCGCCGCCCTGGCAATCGTGTCCTACGTCATGGTCCTGAAGTGGAACGATGACTACGGCCAGGCTGCCCTGCCGACTCAGAATACTGCTGCCAGCACAGTTGCTCCGGGCCTGCCCGATGGCGTACCTGCCGCAAACAACGGCGCCAGCGCCGATGTACCGAGCGCCAACGGCGAGGCGAGCCCTGCCGAACTGGCACCCGTTGCACTCAGCAAGGATCTGATCCGGGTCAAGACCGATGTGCTGGAACTGGCTATCGACCCAGTCGGCGGTGACATCGTCCAGCTGAACCTGCCGAAGTACCCACGCCGTCAGGACCATCCGGACATTCCGTTCCAGCTGTTCGACAACGGTGGCGAGCGTGTGTACCTGGCCCAGAGCGGCCTGACCGGCGCCAATGGCCCGGATGCCCGTTCTACCGGCCGTCCGCTCTATGCAGCCGAGCAGAAGTCCTACCAGCTGGCCGACGGCCAGGAACAACTGGTTGTCGACCTGAAGTTCAGCGACAACGGCGTCAACTACATCAAGCGCTTCAGCTTCAAGCGCGGTGAGTACGACCTGAACGTCAGCTACCTGATCGACAACCAGAGCGGCCAGGCCTGGAGCGGCAACATGTTTGCTCAGCTCAAGCGTGACGCCAGCGGCGATCCATCTTCGAGCACTGCAACCGGTACTGCCACGTACCTGGGCGCTGCCCTGTGGACAGCTGGCGAGCCGTACAAGAAAGTGTCGATGAAGGACATCGACAAAGGTAGTTTGAAAGAAAATGTGTCCGGCGGCTGGGTTGCCTGGCTGCAGCACTACTTCGTGACTGCGTGGATCCCTGCCAAGTCCGACAACAACGTTGTTCAGACGCGCAAGGACAGCCAGGGCAACTACATCATCGGCTACACCGGCCCAGCCATCAGCGTACCTGCTGGCGGTAAGGTCGAAACCAGCGCGATGCTGTACGCCGGTCCGAAAATTCAGTCCAAGCTCAAGGAGTTGTCCCCAGGCCTGGAACTGACCGTCGACTACGGATTCCTGTGGTTCATCGCCCAGCCGATCTTCTGGCTGCTGCAACATATCCACAGCCTGTTGGGTAACTGGGGCTGGTCGATCATCGTCCTGACCATGCTCATCAAGGGCCTGTTCTTCCCGCTGTCGGCTGCCAGCTACCGCTCGATGGCGCGTATGCGTGCCGTTGCGCCGAAGCTTGCTGCGCTGAAGGAACGCTTCGGTGACGATCGCCAGAAGATGTCCCAGGCGATGATGGAGCTGTACAAGAAAGAGAAGATCAACCCGCTGGGTGGCTGCCTGCCGATCCTGGTTCAGATGCCGGTATTCCTGGCCCTGTACTGGGTACTGCTGGAAAGCGTAGAGATGCGCCAAGCCCCATGGATGCTGTGGATCACCGACCTGTCGATCAAGGATCCGTTCTTCATCCTGCCGATCATCATGGGCGCGACCATGTTCATCCAGCAGCGCCTGAACCCGACGCCGCCGGATCCGATGCAGGCCAAGGTGATGAAAATGATGCCAATCATCTTCACCTTCTTCTTCCTGTGGTTCCCGGCGGGCCTGGTGCTGTACTGGGTTGTGAACAACTGCCTGTCGATTTCGCAGCAGTGGTACATCACCCGCCGTATCGAAGCAGCGACCAAAAAAGCTGCTGCTTGACGGGCTACTGCGCTAGCCTGTGAATAAAAACGCCCCCTCGGGGGCGTTTTTGCTATCTGTCGTTTTTGTCGTAGAGGCTTTCGAGCATGAACACTGTGCGTGAAACCATCGCTGCCATCGCTACTGCCCAAGGCCGTGGAGGCGTGGGCATCGTCAGGCTGTCCGGGCCACTGGCGGCCCAGGCTGGCCAGCTCATTACCGGCCGCACGCTGACGCCGCGCCATGCCCATTACGGCCCGTTCCGCGACCAGGAAGGGCTGGTGCTGGATGAGGGCATTGCGCTGTTCTTCCCTGGGCCGAACTCGTTCACCGGTGAAGACGTGCTCGAGTTGCAAGGGCACGGCGGCCCGGTGGTGCTGGACATGCTGCTGCAGCGTTGCGTACAGGTCGGCTGCCGGCTGGCGCGCCCCGGCGAGTTCAGCGAGCGGGCATTCCTCAACGACAAGCTCGACCTGGCCCAGGCCGAAGCCATCGCCGACCTGATCGAGGCCAGCTCCAGCCAGGCGGCGCGCAATGCCCTGCGCTCGCTCCAGGGCGAATTTTCCAAACGTGTGCACAGCCTTACCGAAGCGCTGATCGCGTTACGTATCTACGTCGAGGCGGCCATCGACTTCCCTGAGGAAGAAATCGACTTCCTCGCCGATGGCCATGTCTTGTCGATGCTCGATACCGTGCGCGCCGAGTTGTCCACAGTGCAGCGTGAAGCCGGGCAGGGTGCATTGCTGCGCGACGGCATGACAGTCGTCATTGCCGGCAGGCCCAATGCCGGCAAGTCGAGCTTGCTCAACACCCTCGCCGGGCGTGAGGCGGCTATCGTCACCGACATCGCCGGCACCACTCGGGACATTCTGCGTGAACATATCCACATCGACGGCATGCCGCTGCATGTGGTCGATACAGCGGGCTTGCGCGACACCGACGACCATGTGGAAAAGATTGGTGTAGAACGCGCGCTCAAGGCCATTGGCGAGGCCGATCGGGTGTTGCTGGTGGTCGACTCCACCGCGCCGGAAGCCTGCGACCCGTTCGCCCTGTGGCCTGAGTTTCTGGACCAGCGGCCCGAGCCGGGCAAGGTCACGCTGATACGTAACAAGGCTGATCTCAGTGGCGAGCAGGTGGGGCTTGAGCAGTGCGACGACGGCCACGTGACGATCACTTTGAGCGCCAAGGGCGACGACCAGGGGCTGCAGTTGCTGCGCGATCACCTGAAGGCGTGCATGGGCTATGAACAGACCGCCGAGAGCGGCTTTAGCGCCCGTCGCAGGCACCTGGATGCCCTGCATCAGGCCAGCACCCACGTGGAACATGGCCGTGCGCAATTGACCCTGGCCGGTGCTGGAGAGCTGCTGGCCGAGGACCTGCGGCAGGCACAACAAGCGCTTGCCGAGATCACTGGGGCGTTCAGTTCCGATGACCTGCTAGGGCGGATCTTCTCCAGTTTCTGCATCGGCAAATAGTTTTTTTCGCCAAACCATCCACAGCCGCTCCCTACGGAGCGGCTTTTTTTTGCCTGAAATTCGAGTAATCCAGAAACCTGACGCGTACCTGGGCAAGAAAATTTCAAGCGAAGACCGCAAATCTACGCTCAGGAGCCCTGTGGAAAACTAACCATAGGATCAGTTGATAACCCTGCTTTTTTCATGAGGACAAAACCGCCTGTGGGTAAATGGGCATTTCATCCACAGGCTAAATCGGCTTATCCAGAGCCCTCAGGGCACTCCAGGCACAGGTTTTAATTTTGCTGTACACAGCGAATATAGTGGGCTACAGAACCTTATCCACAGAACATGCCGTGCATAAGAATAAACATAAAAACAAAGCTTTTTAAATTTCTTCTCTCTGATTTCTGTTGTCTGCCACTCATCCACAGCCTGGTCAAAATTTGCCCATAAGGTTTCTTTAGAGGGGGTGAAGTCCCTATACTTGTCCGCTTACCTTCTCTATTCGCAAAAACAGGCACGAGGTGCGTGGTGGATTTCCCTTCCCGTTTTGAAGTGATCGTCATCGGCGGCGGCCATGCCGGTACCGAGGCTGCGCTTGCGTCTGCACGCATGGGTGTAAAAACCCTGCTGCTGACCCATAACGTGGAAACCCTCGGTCACATGAGCTGCAACCCGGCCATCGGTGGCATCGGCAAAAGCCATCTGGTCAAAGAGATCGATGCGCTCGGCGGTGCAATGGCACTGGCCACCGACAAGAGCGGCATCCAGTTCCGCGTCCTGAACAACCGCAAGGGGCCGGCCGTGCGCGCCACCCGTGCACAGGCAGACCGCGCCATCTACAAGGCTGTGGTACGCGAGATCCTGGAAAACCAGCCCAACCTGTGGATATTCCAGCAGTCCTGTGACGACCTGATCGTCGAGCAGGACCAGGTCAAAGGCGTGGTCACGCAGATGGGGCTGCGCTTTTTCGCCGACTCCGTCGTACTGACTACCGGCACTTTCCTCGGCGGCCTTATCCACATTGGCCTGCAGAACCATTCCGGTGGGCGTGCCGGCGACCCACCTTCGATTGCTCTGGCTCACCGCATGCGTGAACTGCCGCTGCGCGTCGGCCGCCTGAAAACCGGCACCCCACCGCGTATCGATGGGCGTTCGGTGGACTTTTCGGTCATGACCGAGCAACCGGGCGACACGCCGATCCCGGTCATGTCGTTCATGGGCAACGCGGCGATGCACCCGCGCCAAGTCAGCTGCTGGATTACCCACACCAACGCGCGCACCCACGAGATCATCGCCTCGAACCTCGACCGTTCGCCGATGTATTCCGGTGTAATCGAAGGCGTCGGCCCACGTTACTGCCCGTCGATCGAAGACAAGATCCACCGCTTTGCCGACAAGGAAAGCCACCAGGTGTTCATCGAGCCGGAAGGCCTGACCACCCACGAGCTGTACCCCAACGGGATTTCAACTTCGTTGCCGTTCGACGTGCAGCTGCAGCTGGTTCGCTCGATCCGCGGCATGGAAAACGCCCACATCGTGCGCCCGGGCTATGCGATCGAGTACGACTACTTCGACCCGCGTGACCTCAAGTACAGCCTCGAGACCAAAGTCATCGGCGGCCTGTTCTTCGCGGGCCAGATCAACGGCACAACCGGTTACGAAGAAGCCGGCGCCCAGGGCCTGTTG
Organism: Pseudomonas sp. LFS044; assembly: GCF_047978245.1. NCBI lineage: Bacteria > Pseudomonadati > Pseudomonadota > Gammaproteobacteria > Pseudomonadales > Pseudomonadaceae > Pseudomonas > Pseudomonas sp. LFS044. Next base: position 128,047 of record NZ_JBFPFX010000004.1, on the reverse strand, counting down.
GCCGGGACCAACGCCGCATTACGCGCGCAGGGCCGCGAAAGCTGGTGCCCGCGCCGTGACGAGGCGTACATCGGGGTACTGGTCGACGACCTGATCACCCTGGGTACCCAGGAGCCGTACCGCATGTTCACGTCGCGTGCCGAATACCGGCTGATCCTGCGTGAAGACAACGCCGACCTGCGCCTGACCGAGAAAGGCCGTGAGCTTGGCCTGATTGACGACGAGCGCTGGGCGGCGTTCTGCGCCAAGCGCGACGGCATCGAGCGCGAAGAACAACGCTTGAAGTCGACCTGGGTCCGCCCGAACACACCGCAAGGCCAGGCCGTTGTGGATAAGTTCGGTACCCCACTGAGCCACGAATACAGCCTGCTCAACCTGCTGGCGCGTCCCGAAATCGACTACGCCGGGCTGATCGAAGCCACCGGCGGTGAGGTAATCGACCCTCAGGTTGCCGAACAGGTCGAGATCAAGACCAAGTACGCCGGTTACATCGACCGCCAGCAGGATGAGATCGCGCGCCTGCGGGCCAGCGAAGACACCCGCCTGCCTGTGGATATCGACTACACAACGATTTCCGGCCTGTCCAAGGAGATTCAGGGCAAGCTCGGCCAGACTCGCCCGGAAACCCTGGGCCAGGCTTCGCGTATCCCAGGCGTCACGCCTGCGGCGATTTCCCTGTTGCTGATTCATCTGAAAAAACGCGGCGCTGGCCGCGAATTGGAGCAAAGCGCTTGAGTTCCCTGGTCACCCCGCAACACGCTGAAGAGTTGTCCACAGGCGCGCGCCAGCTCGGTGTCGAGCTGAGCGCCGAACAACATGAACGTCTGCTCGGCTACCTGGCCTTGTTGATCAAGTGGAACAAAGCGTACAACCTGACCGCGGTGCGCGACCCGGACGAGATGGTTTCGCGCCACCTGCTCGACAGCCTCAGCGTCATGGAATTTATCCACAACGAGCGCGACAGCTGGCTGGATGTCGGCAGCGGGGGTGGCATGCCGGGTATTCCCTTGGCTATCCTGCACCCGCACAAACGCGTGACCGTGCTGGATGCCAATGGCAAGAAAACCCGTTTCCTCACCCAGGTGAAAATGGAGTTGAAGCTCGACAACCTCTCGGTTATCCACAGCCGGGTCGAGGCCTTCCAGCCACCACAGCCGTTCAGCGGCATCATCTCCCGCGCCTTCAGCAGCATGGAGAACTTCACCAACTGGACCCGCCACTTGGGCGACACCGGGACGCAATGGCTTGCAATGAAGGGGCTGCATCCTGCCGATGAACTGGTAGCATTGCCCGCAGACTTCACAGTGGAAAGCGAGCAGGCCCTGACCGTTCCAGGTTGCCAGGGCCAGCGCCATCTGCTGATACTGCGCCGCAAGGCATGACTGGGAACACACGCAACAATGGCTAAGGTATTCGCAATCGCGAACCAGAAAGGTGGTGTGGGTAAAACCACCACCTGTATCAATCTCGCTGCATCGCTGGCCGCGACCAAACGTCGTGTGCTGCTGATCGACCTCGATCCGCAGGGCAACGCCACCATGGGCAGCGGCGTGGACAAACATGAACTCGAGCACTCGGTCTACGACCTGCTGATCGGGGAATGCGACCTTGCCCAGGCCATGCACTACTCCGAGCACGGCGGCTTCCAGTTGTTGCCGGCCAACCGCGACCTGACTGCCGCGGAAGTGGTGCTGCTGGAAATGCAGGTCAAGGAGAGCCGCCTGCGCAATGCCCTGGCGCCGATCCGCGAGAACTACGACTACATCCTCATCGACTGCCCACCGTCGCTGTCGATGCTGACGCTCAACGCGCTGGTCGCTTCGGATGGGGTGATTATCCCGATGCAGTGCGAGTACTACGCACTGGAAGGTCTCAGCGACCTTGTGGATAACATCAAGCGCATTGCCGCTCGTCTGAATCCTCAGCTGAAGATCGAAGGCTTGTTGCGCACTATGTACGACCCGCGCCTGAGCCTGAACAACGATGTTTCGGCGCAGCTCAAGGAACACTTCGGCGAGCAGCTGTACGACACCGTCATTCCGCGCAACATCCGCCTGGCCGAGGCACCGAGCTTCGGCATGCCGGCGCTGGCGTACGACAAGCAATCGCGTGGCGCATTGGCCTACCTGGCCCTGGCCGGGGAACTGGTTCGCCGTCAACGCCGTCAATCACGCACTGCACAGACAACTTAAGGAATCCGCATGGCCGTTAAGAAACGGGGTCTCGGACGTGGGTTGGATGCACTGCTCAGTGGTCCGTCCGTCAGCGCGCTCGAAGAGCAGGCTGTGAAGATCGACCAGAAAGAACTGCAACACCTGCCGGTCGAGCTGATCCAGCGTGGCAAATACCAGCCGCGCCGGGACATGGATCCGCAAGCGCTGGAAGAGCTGGCGCACTCGATCCGCACCCATGGCGTGATGCAGCCGATCGTGGTGCGCCCGGTCGATGGCAACCGCTTCGAGATCATTGCCGGTGAGCGCCGCTGGCGCGCCACGCAGCAGGCCGGGCTGGACACCATCCCGGCAATGGTCCGTGAAGTGCCGGACGAAGCCGCTATCGCCATGGCCCTGATCGAGAACATCCAGCGCGAGGACCTCAACCCGCTGGAAGAGGCCCTGGCACTGCAGCGCCTGCAGCAGGAGTTCGAGTTGACCCAGCAGCAGGTGGCCGATGCCGTCGGCAAGTCGCGGGTTACCGTGGCCAACTTGCTGCGCCTGATCTCGCTGCCTGAAGCGATCAAGACCATGCTCGCCCACGGCGATCTGGAAATGGGCCACGCCCGTGCTTTGCTCGGCCTGGAAGAAGATCGGCAGGAAGAGGGGGCGCGTCATGTTGTCGCACGCGGCCTCACCGTGCGCCAAACCGAGGCACTGGTGCGCCAGTGGCTCAGCGGCAAACCTGATCCGGTAGAACCGAGCAAACCTGATCCGGATATCGAGCGCCTTGAACAGCGGCTCGCAGAGCGCCTGGGCTCCCCCGTGCAGATACGTCATGGGAACAAGGGAAAAGGCCAGTTGGTTATTCGATATAATTCGCTTGACGAGTTGCAGGGCGTCCTTTCTCACATCCGCTGAAACAATTCCCGTTGTAGCGCGCAGTCGGAAATCACTACCGAAGAGTTGAATAGGGGTTAATCCACCCCTATACTCTGCGCGCATTTTGTCGGCACAAATTATGCCAAGTCGATACTGACTTGTTGGTCGACTTCCGAGGAGCAGTTGTGATGGAAATCCGCACGCCAAACCGCCTGCCTTTCCATCGCTGGGCGGTTTTTCCGGTACTGTTGGCTCAATTTGTCGTACTGCTGCTGGCAACGTTGGTGTTGTGGCAGTGGAAAGGGGCGGTCAGTGGATATTCAGGTCTCTGCGGAGGTTTGATTGCCTGGCTACCCAACATGTATTTCGCCTGGAAGGCTTTTCGCTTTAGCGGAGCCCGGGCGGCACAAGCCATCGTCAAGTCGTTTTACGCAGGCGAGGCTGGCAAGATGATTTTGACGGCAGTGCTGTTCGCACTGACCTTCGCAGGAGTGAAGCCACTGGCGCCGTTAGCAGTATTCGGCGTCTTCGTGTTGACCCTTTTGGTCAGCTGGTTTGCGCCCCTGCTGATGAATAAAAGACTTTCGAGACCTTAGGGCGTTTGAGGCAACCATGGCAGCAGAAACCGCTTCGGGCTATATCCAGCACCACTTGCAGAACCTGACCTACGGTCAACTACCAGACGGCAGCTGGGGCTTCGCCCATTCGGCTGCAGAAGCCAAGGCAATGGGCTTCTGGGCGTTCCACCTGGACACCCTGGGTTGGTCCGTCGCGCTGGGTCTGATCTTCCTGTTCATCTTCCGCATGGCGGCGAAGAAGGCGACCTCCGGCCAACCTGGCGGTCTGCAGAACTTCGTCGAGGTGATGGTCGATTTCGTCAACGGCAGCGTGAAGGACTCCTTCCACGGCCGTAGCCCGGTGATCGCACCGCTGGCGCTGACCATCTTCGTCTGGGTATTCCTGATGAACGCCGTCGACCTGGTCCCGGTCGACTGGATTCCTCAGCTGGCCATCCTGATCTCCGGTGACCCGCACATTCCGTTCCGCGCCGTGTCGACCACCGACCCGAACGCGACGCTGGCCATGGCCTTCAGCGTATTCGCCCTGATCATCTTCTACAGCATCAAGGTGAAGGGCCTGGGCGGCTTCATCGGTGAGCTGACCCTGCACCCGTTCGGCAGCAAGAACATCTTTGTGCAGATCCTGCTGATCCCGGTGAACTTCCTGCTGGAATTCGTCACCCTGATCGCCAAGCCGATCTCGCTGGCACTGCGTCTGTTCGGCAACATGTACGCCGGCGAGCTGGTGTTCATCCTGATCGCCGTGATGTTCGGCTCCGGCCTGCTGTGGCTGAGCGGCCTGGGTGTGGTGCTGCAGTGGGCGTGGGCTGTGTTCCACATCCTGATCATCACCCTGCAAGCTTTCATCTTCATGATGCTCACCATCGTCTACCTGTCGATGGCTCACGAAGATAACCATTAAGACCGCCTGGCGTGTCTGATAGCCTTCCCCGCTCGTTTGGGGGGAGGGCTTAAAAAGTCCGCAAGGGCAGCTGTTCCAAACGATTTGTTTTACCGCTTCAAACTAAAAACCTAACCAATACGACGTAAAAGTCGGGAGGAAAGATGGAAACTGTAGTTGGTCTGACCGCTATCGCTGTTGCTCTGCTGATCGGCCTGGGTGCTCTGGGTACCGCCATTGGTTTCGGCCTGCTGGGCGGCAAATTCCTGGAAGGTGCTGCTCGTCAGCCTGAGATGGTTCCGATGCTGCAGGTCAAAATGTTCATCGTTGCCGGTCTGCTCGACGCCGTAACCATGATCGGTGTTGGTATCGCTCTGTTCTTCACCTTCGCGAATCCGTTCGTTGGTCAGATCGCCGGCTAATCACTCGTATTCACGAGTTGATGGCTGTATGAATTAAGACCGAGCGAGGTGTTGGCGTGAACATTAATGCAACCCTGATTGGCCAATCCGTTGCTTTTCTGATTTTTGTACTCTTCTGCATGAAGTACGTATGGCCTCCGGTCATTACTGCTCTGCAAGAGCGCCAAAAGAAGATTGCCGACGGCTTGGACGCTGCCAACCGCGCAGCTCGCGACCTGGAGCTGGCCCAAGAGAAAGCGGGTCAGCAACTGCGTGAAGCTAAAGCACAGGCAGCCGAAATCATTGAGCAAAGCAAGAAACGCGCTGCTCAGCTTGTCGAGGAAGCCCGTGAACAGGCCCGCGTCGAAGCTGACCGTGTGAAGGCTCAGGCTCTGGCCGAGATCGAACAGGAACTGAACGGTGCTAAAGACGCCCTGCGTGCCCAAGTGGGTGCTCTGGCTGTCGGCGGTGCTGAAAAGATCCTTGGCGCCACAATCGATCAAAACGCGCATGCGGAGCTGGTTAACAAACTGGCCGCTGAAATTTAAGCGAGGGCGATCATGGCAGAACTGACCACGTTGGCCCGACCTTACGCTAAGGCTGCCTTTGAGCATGCCCAGGCCCATCAGCAACTGGCCAATTGGTCAGCCATGCTCGGCCTGGCTGCTGCGGTGTCGCAAGACGACACCATGCAGCGCCTGCTCAAGGCCCCGCGACTGACGAGCGCAGAAAAGGCCGCCACGTTCATTGACGTGTGCGGTGACAAGTTCAATGCACAGGCACAGAATTTCATTCATGTTGCCGCGGAAAACGACCGTCTCCTGCTTCTGCCGGAGATTGCCGCTCTGTTCGACCTGTACAAGGCCGAGCAAGAGAAATCCGTGGACGTGGAAGTCACCAGTGCCTTCGCGTTGAACCAAGAACAGCAAGACAAACTCGCCAAGGTTCTCAGTGCACGGTTAGGCCAGGAAGTGCGCCTGCACGCGTCGGAGGATGCCAGCCTGATTGGCGGCGTCGTCATCCGCGCTGGTGACCTGGTAATCGATGGCTCTGTTCGCGGCAAGATCGCGAAACTGGCCGAAGCATTGAAATCTTGAGTTTGAAGGGGCAGCAGAGCAATGCAGCAACTCAATCCTTCCGAAATTAGTGAAATCATCAAGGGCCGCATCGACAACCTCGATGTGAGCTCTCAAGCCCGTAACGAAGGTACCGTCGTTTCGGTTTCCGACGGTATCGTGCGGATCCACGGTCTGGCCGACGTCATGTACGGCGAAATGATCGAGTTCCCGGGCGGCGTCTACGGCATGGCCCTGAACCTGGAGCAAGACTCCGTAGGTGCAGTGATCCTGGGTGCCTATGACACCCTCGCCGAAGGCATGAGCGCCAAGTGCACCGGCCGCATCCTGGAAGTTCCGGTTGGTAAGGAACTGCTGGGTCGCGTCGTCGACGCACTGGGTAACCCAATCGACGGCAAAGGCCCGCTGGGCAACACCGAGACCGATGCGGTCGAGAAAGTTGCTCCAGGCGTGATCTGGCGTAAGTCGGTAGACCAGCCTGTACAGACTGGCTACAAATCCGTCGACGCCATGATCCCTGTCGGCCGTGGCCAGCGTGAGCTGATCATCGGTGACCGTCAGATCGGCAAGACCGCCATGGCCATCGACGCCATCATCAACCAGAAAGACTCCGGTATTTTCTGTGTTTATGTAGCTGTCGGCCAGAAGCGTTCCACCGTTGCCAACATCGTTCGCAAGCTGGAAGAAAACGGCGCCCTGGCCAACACCATCGTGGTGGTTGCCAGTGCTTCGGAATCCGCCGCACTGCAATTCCTGGCGCCATACGCCGGTTGCACCATGGGCGAGTTCTTCCGCGACCGCGGTGAAGACGCACTGATCGTTTACGATGACCTGTCCAAGCAGGCCGTTGCCTACCGTCAGATCTCCCTGCTGCTGCGCCGTCCACCAGGACGTGAAGCGTACCCAGGCGACGTGTTCTATCTCCACTCCCGTCTGCTGGAGCGTGCATCGCGCGTTTCGGAAGAGTACGTCGAGAAGTTCACCAACGGTGCTGTAACTGGCAAAACCGGTTCCCTGACCGCGCTGCCGATCATCGAAACCCAGGCTGGCGACGTTTCCGCGTTCGTTCCGACCAACGTGATCTCGATCACCGACGGTCAGATCTTCCTGGAATCGGCCATGTTCAACTCGGGCATCCGCCCTGCAGTGAACGCCGGTGTTTCGGTATCCCGCGTAGGTGGTGCCGCTCAGACCAAGATCATCAAGAAGCTGTCCGGTGGTATTCGTACCGCTCTGGCTCAGTACCGTGAGCTGGCTGCATTCGCCCAGTTCGCTTCCGATCTGGACGAAGCGACCCGCAAGCAGCTGGAGCATGGTCAGCGCGTTACCGAGCTGATGAAGCAGAAGCAGTACGCGCCGATGTCCATCGCGGACATGGCTCTGTCGCTGTACGCCGCTGAGCGTGGCTTCCTGACTGACGTAGAAGTCTCCAAGATCGGCAGCTTCGAGCAAGCACTGATCGCCTTCTTCAACCGTGATCACGCTGAACTGATGGCGAAGATCAACGTGAAGGGTGACTTCAACGACGAAATCGACGCAGGCCTGAAAGCCGGCATCGAGAAGTTCAAGGCCACCCAGACCTGGTAAGCCGCAGCGGGGGCTCAGGCCCCCGCTTGCTAACCTGATAGGTGATACATGGCAGGCGCAAAAGAGATTCGCAGTAAGATTGCGAGCATCAAAAGCACGCAAAAAATTACCAGCGCCATGGAGAAAGTGGCGGTCAGCAAGATGCGCAAGGCACAAATGCGCATGGCTGCTAGCCGTCCTTACGCGGAGCGTATCCGCCAGGTGATCGGTCATCTGGCCAACGCCAACCCGGAATACCGCCACCCCTTCATGATCGAGCGCCCTGTAAAGCGCACCGGTTATATCGTGGTGAGCAGTGACCGTGGTCTGTGCGGTGGCTTGAACACCAACCTGTTCAAGGCCCTGGTCAAGGACATGAACGCAAACCGCGAACAGGGCGTGGAAATCGACCTGTGCGTGATCGGCAGCAAGGGTGCGACTTTCTTCCGCATCTTTGGCGGCAACGTCGTAGCAGCGATCAGCCACTTGGGCGAAGAGCCATCGATCAACGATCTGATCGGCTCCGTCAAAGTGATGCTGGACGCCTACCTGGACGGCCGTATCGATCGCCTCTCCGTGGTTTCGAACAAGTTCATCAATACCATGACCCAGAAGCCGACGGTCGAGCAATTGGTACCGTTGGTGGCAACCCCGGATCAGGATCTCAAGCATCACTGGGATTACCTGTACGAACCCGACGCAAAAGAGCTGCTGGACGGCTTGATGGTGCGTTACGTGGAGTCGCAGGTATACCAGGCGGTGGTCGAGAACAACGCTGCTGAACAAGCGGCCCGGATGATCGCCATGAAGAACGCCACAGACAACGCCGGTGATTTGATCAAAGAGCTTCAGCTGATCTACAACAAGGCGCGTCAGGCTGCGATCACCCAGGAGATCTCGGAAATCGTCGGCGGCGCTGCCGCGGTTTAACGGTTCAAATATTCAGAGGATCCAGCTATGAGTAGCGGACGTATCGTTCAAATCATCGGCGCCGTCATCGACGTGGAATTCCCACGTGACGTCGTGCCGAGTGTATACAACGCGCTGAAAGTACAAGGCGCGGAAACCACCCTCGAAGTTCAGCAGCAGCTGGGCGACGGCGTGGTTCGTACCATTGCGATGGGCTCGACCGAAGGCCTGAAGCGCGGTCTGGATGTCGTCGACACCGGTGCTGCCATTTCCGTTCCAGTTGGTAAGGCCACCCTCGGCCGTATCATGGACGTACTGGGCAACCCGATCGACGAAGCCGGCCCGATCGGTGAAGAAGAGCGTCGCGGTATCCACCAGCCAGCGCCTTCGTTCGCTGACCAGGCAGGCGGCAACGACCTGCTGGAAACCGGCATCAAGGTTATCGACCTGGTTTGCCCGTTCGCCAAGGGTGGTAAGGTTGGTCTGTTCGGTGGTGCCGGTGTCGGCAAGACCGTTAACATGATGGAACTGATCCGTAACATCGCCATGGAACACAGCGGTTACTCCGTGTTCGCTGGTGTGGGTGAGCGTACTCGTGAGGGTAACGACTTCTACCACGAGATGAAGGACTCCAACGTTCTCGACAAGGTAGCGCTGGTCTACGGTCAGATGAACGAGCCACCAGGAAACCGTCTGCGTGTAGCGCTGACCGGCCTGACCATGGCTGAGAAGTTCCGTGACGAAGGTAACGACGTTCTGCTGTTCGTCGACAACATCTATCGTTACACCCTGGCCGGTACCGAAGTATCCGCACTGCTGGGCCGTATGCCTTCGGCAGTAGGTTACCAGCCGACCCTGGCTGAAGAGATGGGCGTTCTGCAAGAGCGCATCACCTCCACCAAGGAAGGTTCGATCACCTCCGTACAGGCCGTATACGTACCTGCGGACGACTTGACCGACCCGTCGCCAGCGACCACCTTCGCCCACTTGGACGCCACCGTCGTTCTGTCCCGTGACATCGCCTCCCTGGGTATCTACCCAGCGGTCGATCCACTGGACTCGACTTCGCGCCAGCTGGACCCGAACGTGATCGGCAACGAGCACTACGACACCGCTCGTGGCGTTCAGTATGTTCTGCAGCGCTACAAAGAGCTGAAGGACATCATCGCGATCCTGGGTATGGACGAACTGTCCGAGACCGACAAGCAACTGGTAGCCCGCGCTCGTAAGATCCAGCGCTTCCTGTCGCAGCCGTTCTTCGTGGCCGAAGTCTTCACCGGTTCGCCAGGCAAGTACGTTTCCCTGAAGGACACCATCGCTGGCTTCAGCGGCATCCTCAAAGGTGACTACGACCACCTGCCAGAACAAGCGTTCTACATGGTCGGCAGCATCGACGAAGCGATCGAGAAAGCCAAGAAACTGTAATTCCTGCGCCCCGCAAGGGGCGCTATCAGGTTGAGGCAAGCAGATGGCTATGACAGTCCATTGCGATATCGTCAGCGCGGAAGGAGAGATTTTCTCCGGCCTGGTCGAGATGGTAGTTGCGCACGGTAACCTGGGTGATCTTGGTATCGCTCCGGGCCACGCGCCGCTGATCACCAATCTCAAGCCTGGTCCGATCACGCTGACCAAGCAGGGTGGCGCTCAAGAGGTGTTCTACATCTCTGGTGGTTTCCTCGAGGTTCAGCCGAACATGGTCAAGGTGCTTGCCGATACCGTGCAAGGTGCTGCAGACCTGGATGAAGCGCAGGCTCAGGAAGCCCTCAAGGCTGCCGAGAACGCCCTGAATCTGAAAGGCGCGGACTTCGACTACGGCGCCGCCGCCGCACGTCTGGCCGAGGCCGCAGCCCAGCTGCGTACCGTCCAGCAAATGCGCAAAGGCAAGTAATCGGCTAACGGCTGATCACTTCTGTTGCGATTGAGTAAAAGGGTAGCCTCGGCTACCCTTTTTCTTTTTCCGAATTTCCCCCCCCCGGTCATTTCACTGACCGCCCAGGATTGGTAGCCAGTCAATGTCACTCGATATCGTTATTCTCGCCGCCGGCCAAGGTACCCGCATGCGCTCGGCGCTGCCCAAGGTGCTGCACCCGGTCGCTGGCAATTCCATGCTCGGCCATGTTATCCACAGCGCCCGCCAACTGCAGCCGCAGGGTATTCACGTGGTGATTGGCCACGGTGCTGAACAGGTCCGCGAGCGCCTGGCGGCCGACGACCTGAATTTCGTGCTGCAGGACAAGCAACTGGGTACTGGTCACGCTGTTGCGCAGGCACTGCCGGCCATTACAGCCGACACGGTGCTGGTGCTGTACGGGGACGTGCCGCTGATTGAAGTGGAAACCCTGCAACGCCTGCTGACCAAAGTCAGCGAACAGCAACTGGGCCTGCTCACCGTTACCCTGCAAGACCCGACTGGCTACGGGCGCATCGTGCGTGACGCCGACGGCAAGGTTACCGCGATCGTCGAGCACAAGGACGCCAGCGAAGCGCAGAAGGCGATCAAAGAAGGCAACACCGGTATTCTGGCCTTGCCCGCCGCACGCCTGGCCGACTGGATGGGCCGGTTGTCGAACAACAACGCCCAGGGCGAGTACTACCTCACCGACGTTATCGCCATGGCGGTGGCCGATGGCCTGGTGGTTGCCACTGAGCAGCCGCACGACCCGATGGAAGTGCAGGGCGCCAATGATCGTCGCCAGTTGTCCGAACTGGAGCGCCACTACCAGCTGCGCGAAGGCCGCCGCCTGATGGCCCAGGGTGTCACCCTGCGTGATCCGGCGCGTTTCGACGTACGCGGCGAAGTGACCGTTGGTCGTGATGTGCTGATCGACATCAACGTGATCCTCGAAGGCAAGGTGGTGATCGAGGACGACGTGCAGATCGGCCCCAACTGCGTGATCAAGAACAGCACCTTGCGCAAGGGCGTGGTGGTCAAGGCCAACAGCCATATCGAAGGCGCCGTGATGGGCGAGGGCAGCGATGCCGGCCCGTTCGCTCGCCTGCGCCCCGGCAGCGTGCTCGACGCCAAGGCCCATGTGGGTAACTTTGTAGAACTCAAAAATGCCCACCTGGGCGAAGGCGCCAAAGCGGGCCACCTGAGCTACCTGGGCGATGCCGAAATCGGCGCGCGCACCAACATCGGTGCTGGCACCATCACCTGCAACTACGATGGGGCCAACAAGTTCAAGACGGTCATGGGCGAGGACGTGTTCATCGGCTCGAACAACTCGCTGGTGGCGCCTGTGGATATCAAGGCCGGTGCTACCACTGCTGCGGGTTCTACCATCACTCAGGCGGTTGAACCTGGGCAGCTGGCTGTGGCGCGGGCGCGTCAGCGCAACATCGATGGCTGGAAGCGGCCGGAGAAGATCAAGAAGAGCTGATTATCCACAGCTGTTTCGATCGAAAGCCGACTTATGTGGATAAGTCGGCTTTTTTTGTGGGCGTGGTGCGGCTCCTGCACGGGGCCAGCGGCGCTTGACGAATCGCGCATATTAGGTTTTGATTGCAATCATTATCTTTCGAATCGAAACTTAACCACTCATGTCGAAACGAAATACCCCCCAGCGCCGACACAACATCCTGGCCATGCTCAGCGAGCAGGGCGAGGTCAGTGTCGATGCGCTGGCCAAGCGCTTCGAGACGTCGGAAGTGACCATTCGTAAGGACCTTGCCGCCCTTGAGGCCAACGGGCTGTTATTGCGTCGCTACGGCGGCGCGGTGCCGGTTCCGCAAGAAATGCTTGGCGAAACCGCACTGCCGGTCTCCGCCTACAAGAAGGCCATCGCCCGCGCCGCCGTGGGCCGTATTCGCGAGCACGCGCGGATCATCATCGACAGCGGAAGCACCACTGCCGCCATGATTCCCGAACTCGGCCGCCAGCCCGGCCTGGTTGTGATGACCAATTCGTTAAACGTGGCCCGTGCCATCAGCGAGCTCGAGCACGAGCCGGTGCTGTTGATGACGGGCGGTACGTGGGACCCGCACTCCGAGTCGTTCCAGGGCCAGGTCGCCGAGCAGGTACTGCGCTCGTACGATTTCGATCAGCTGTTCATCGGCGCGGACGGCATAGACCTGAACCGCGGCACCACTACCTTCAATGAACTGCTGGGCCTGAGCCGAGTCATGGCCGAGGTGGCCCGCGAAGTGATCGTGATGGTCGAGTCTGACAAGGTCGGGCGCAAGATCCCCAACCTCGAGCTGCCCTGGGGCAGTGTCAGCACCCTTATTACAGACGAGCGCCTGCCCGCAGCAGCGCGCGAACACATTCAAGCCCGCGGCATCAACCTGATCTGCGCCGCGATCAGCCAGGAGCAATAAACATGTGTGGAATCGTTGGTGCCGTAGCTGAACGAAACATCACCGCCATCCTCATCGAAGGCCTCAAGCGCCTCGAGTATCGTGGTTACGACAGTGCTGGCCTGGCCGTATATACCCAAGACGGTGAACTGCAGCGCCGCCGTCGCATCGGCAAGGTCGCCGAACTGGACGCTGCCAATGCAGCCGAGCCGTTGATCGGCCAGCTGGGCATTGCTCACACCCGCTGGGCTACCCACGGCGCGCCCACCGAAGGCAATGCTCACCCGCATTTCTCGGGTGACGAAGTGGCGGTAGTGCACAACGGCATTATCGAAAACCACGAAGAGCTGCGTGAAGAACTCAAAGGCCTGGGTTATGTGTTCGCCTCCCAGACCGACACCGAGGTCATCGTCCACCTGATCCACCACACCCTCAAGACCATTCCGGACCTGGCTGACGCGCTCAAGGCCGCAGTCAAGCGCCTGCACGGTGCCTATGGCCTGGCGCTGATCAGCGTGAAGCAGCCTGACCGCCTGGTGGCCGCTCGCAGTGGCAGCCCGCTGGTGATTGGCCTGGGCCTGGGCGAGAACTTCCTGGCATCCGACCAGTTGGCGCTGCGCCAGGTTACCGACCGCTTCATGTACCTGGAGGAGGGCGATATCGCCGAGATCCGCCGTGATCAGGTGAAGATCTGGGATCAGGCAGGCAACCCAGTCCAGCGCGAAACCGTGCAGTATCACGAAGGTGCCGAAGCGGCTGACAAGGGCGAATATCGCCACTTCATGCTCAAGGAAATCCATGAACAGCCGTCCGTGGTGCAGCGCACCCTGGAAGGCCGCCTGGGCAAGGACCATGTACTGGTGCAGGCCTTTGGCCCGCAGGCTGCCGAGCTGTTCGGCAAAGTGCGCAACGTGCAGATCGTAGCTTGCGGTACCAGCTACCACGCCGGCATGGTTGCCCGTTACTGGCTGGAAAGCCTGGCAGGCATCCCTTGCCAGGTCGAAGTGGCCAGCGAGTTCCGTTATCGCAAGGTGGTGGTGCAGCCTGACACCCTGTTCGTATCGATCTCCCAATCCGGCGAGACTGCCGACACCCTGGCCGCCCTGCGCAATGCCAAGGAACTGGGCTTCCTGGGTAGCCTGGCGATCTGCAACGTGGGTATCAGCTCGCTGGTGCGCGAATCCGACCTGACCCTGCTGACCCTGGCCGGGCCGGAAATCGGCGTGGCCTCGACCAAGGCGTTCACCACACAGTTGGTATCCCTGATGCTGCTGACCCTGGCGCTGGGCCAGGTGCGCGGCACGCTCGAGACCGGTGTGGAAGCCGAACTGGTCGAAGAGCTGCGTCGCCTGCCGGCGCGTCTGGGTGAGGCGCTGGCCATGGACCGCACCGTCGAGAAGGTTGCCGAGCTGTTCGCCGACAAGCACCACACCCTGTTCCTGGGCCGTGGCGCGCAGTACCCAGTAGCGATGGAAGGTGCGCTCAAGCTCAAGGAGATTTCCTACATCCACGCGGAAGCCTACCCAGCGGGTGAGCTCAAACATGGCCCGCTGGCGCTTGTGGATAACGACATGCCGGTGGTAACCGTAGCGCCGAACAACGAACTGCTGGAAAAGCTCAAGTCGAACCTGCAGGAAGTTCGCGCCCGTGGCGGTGAGCTGGTGGTGTTTGCCGACGAGCACGCCGGCATGAGCAACGGCGAAGGCACCCACGTGATCAAGGTGCCGCACATCGCTGACGCGCTGGCGCCGATCCTGTACACCATCCCGCTGCAGCTGCTGTCTTACTACGTGGCGGTGCTCAAGGGCACTGATGTGGATCAGCCACGTAACCTGGCGAAGTCGGTGACTGTGGAATAACCCACGGTAATTGATGGTTGTAGAACAAAACCCCCGAAAGGGGGTTTTGTTGTTTCAGGCGCTTGAAACTCAGATCTGCATCGCCATCCCGTCCACATTCATCGCCGCCTGGCGCAAGGCCTCGGAACGCGTCGGATGTGGGTGGCAAGTGAGGGCGATGTCCTCGGCCGAGGCCGAGAATTCCATGGCTACGCAGAACTCACCGATCATCTCGCTGACGCTTGGGCCTACCAGGTGCACGCCCAGGACTTCATCGGTATTGGCATCGGCGATGACCTTGGCGAAGCCTTCGGTCTCGTGGTTGATCTTGGCCCGGCTATTGGCGGTGAAGGGAAACTTGCCAACCTTGTAGGCACGGCCTTCGGCCTTGAGCTGCTCTTCGGTCTTGCCAACGCTGGCCAGTTCAGGGCGTGTGTAGATCACCCCCGGGATCAGGTTGTAATTGACCTCATGGGGTTTACCGGCGATGCGTTCGATGCAGGCGACCGCTTCGTCTTCGGCCTTGTGCGCCAGCATCGGGCCGGACGTCACGTCGCCGATCACCCAGACACCCGGCACCGAGGTGCGATGGTGCTCGTTGGTGAGCATGCCGCGTTTGTCGGTTTCCAGGCCGACGCTCTCCAGGTTGAGGCCTTTGGTGTAGGGCCGACGGCCGATGGCGACCAGCACGTAATCGGCCTGCAGGGTTTCTGCCGCACCGCCGGCAGCCGGTTCGAGGGTCAGGCTGACACTGTCCGCCGACGCTGTGGCCTGGGTCACCTTGCTGCCGAGCTTGAAGGCCATGCCTTGCTTGGCCAGGGCTTTTTGCAGGGTCTTGGCGGTTTCCTCGTCGGTGCCCGGGCAGATGCGGTCGAGGTATTCGATGACGGTGACCTGGCTACCCAGGCGACGCCATACCGACCCCAGCTCCAGGCCGATGACGCCCGCGCCGATTACCACCAGGTGCTTGGGCACCTGAGGCAGGGCCAAGGCACCGGTGGAGTCGATGATGCGCTGGTTGTCGATGGTCACGCCCGGCAGGGGAGTGGGCTCGGACCCGGTAGCGATGACGATGTCCTTGGCCTGCAGCTCGGTTTCGCTGCCATCCTCGGCCTTGACGATGACCTTGCCTACGCCGTCCAGGCGGCCCCAGCCCTTGATCCATTCCACCTTGTTCTTGCGGAACAGGTACTCGATGCCTTTGGTAAGGCCGCTCACGCTCTCGTCCTTCTGTTTCATCATCTGGGCGAGGTTCAGGGTTGGCTTCACTTCGATACCGAGGTGGGCGAACTCGTCGCCGCTGGCCGCCTCATAAAGCTCGGAGGCATGCAGCAACGCCTTGGATGGCATGCAGCCAACGTTCAGGCAGGTGCCGCCGAGGGTAGAGCGGCCTTCCACACAGGCGACGCTCAGGCCCAATTGGCCGGCGCGAATGGCCGCGTTGTAGCCGCCAGGGCCGCCACCGATGATCACCACGTCATAGGATTTCACGAGTTTTTACTCCAGATGAAGAAGCGCAGAGGGGCACAAGGTTAAGCTGCGCGCGCTAAATTGTATACAATATCGCATGTCCATAAGATCAGATGGTTCTAGACCTTGGTCGCGGTTAGCGGAAACTTTGCACGGATGAACTACCCTCTTTCGGTGGTGTTCGAAATTTCATGCATCGAGCCCAGAAGGAGGGTCGTTCATGCTTGCGCAACTTCCGCCGGCACTGCAGAGCCTGCATTTGCCACTTCGCCTCAAACTGTGGGACGGCAATCAGTTCGATCTGGGACCCAGCCCTCAGGTGACCATTCTGGTCAAGGAGCCGCAGCTGATCAGCCAGCTGACCCACCCAAGCCTGGATGAACTGGGCGCTGCTTTCGTGGAAGGCAAGCTGGAGCTGGAAGGCGATATCGGTGAAGCCATTCGCGTATGTGACGAGCTGAGTGTGGCCCTGCTGGCTGGCGAGGATGAGGACGAGGCGCCGCCACCGCGGCTGGCCCACGACAAGCGTACCGACGCCAAGTCCATTTCCTACCACTACGACGTCTCCAACGCGTTCTATCAACTCTGGCTCGACCAGGACATGGCGTATTCCTGCGCATATTTCCGTGAGCCGGACCACACCCTGGATCAAGCCCAGCAAGACAAGTTCGACCACCTCTGCCGCAAGTTGCGCCTGCAGGCGGGCGACTACCTGCTCGATGTGGGTTGTGGTTGGGGCGGGTTGTCGCGCTTTGCCGCGCGGGAATACGGTGCCAGGGTGTTTGGCATTACCTTGAGCAAGGAGCAACTCAAGCTTGGTCGGCAGCGGGTCAAGGATGAAGGTCTGGCCAAACAGGTTGACCTGCAAATCCTCGACTATCGCGACCTGCCCCAGGATGGCCGGTTCGACAAAGTGGTGAGTGTCGGCATGTTCGAGCATGTCGGGCATGCCAACCTGGCGCTGTATTGCCAGAAGCTGTTTGGCGCCGTGCGTGAAGGTGGCCTGGTGATGAACCACGGCATCACCGCCAAGCATGTCGACGGCCGCCCGGTGGGGAGAGGGGCCGGTGAATTCATCGATCGCTATGTGTTCCCCAATGGCGAACTGCCGCACTTGTCGATGATCAGTGCGAACATCTGCGAGGCAGGCCTGGAGGTCGTCGACGTCGAGAGCCTGCGCCTGCATTACGCCAAGACGTTGCACCACTGGAGTGAAAACCTGGAGAACCAGTTGCACAAGGCGGCGGCGCTGGTGCCTGAGAAAACCCTGCGCATCTGGCGTTTGTACCTGGCGGGCTGTGCCTATGCATTCCAGAAAGGCTGGATCAACCTGCACCAGATTCTGGCCGCGAAACCTTACGCAGACGGCCACCACGATCTGCCCTGGACCCGGGAAGACATTTACCGTTGAAACCAGACCGGGGCCGCAATAGCGGCCCCGGTCATGTCAGAGGATGGGCGAAATCAGCCGCGCGATCCGCATCCCCAGTTGCTGGATACGGTGGGTATCCCGGCTGTCCTCTGCAGTAATTTCCCTGGCCTGTTCGAAGTCATCGATCAACATCGCCTCGACCTCATCGGCAAACTGCCGGTCGACTGTCAGCAGCGTAATTTCGAAGTTGAGCCGGAACGATCGGTTGTCCAGGTTGGCACTGCCGATGGCGCTGACCTCGTCATCCACCAGCACCACCTTCTGATGCAGAAAGCCCGGCTGATAGCGGAACATGCGCACGCCTGCCCGCACCGCTTCAAACGCGAACAGGCTGGAGGCCGCATAGACGATCCGGTGGTCCGGGCGTGACGGGATAAGGATGCGCACATCCACGCCACGCAACACAGCCAGACGCAAGGCAGCGAACACGGCTTCGTCGGGGATGAAGTACGGGCTGGTAATCCATACGCGCCGGGTAGCGGAATGGATGGCTTCGATGAAGAACAGCGAGCAGGTTTCCTGAGGGTCTGCCGGGCCACTGGCCAAGGCCTGGCAAAGGACACCATTGTCCGGGTAGGTGTCGGGCAGGATCAGCGGTGGAAGCTGGCGCGTTGCCCAGTACCAGTCTTCGGCGAACGACTCTTGCAGGCAGGCCAGTACCGGCCCGCCTATCTGCACGTGGGTGTCACGCCAGGGCGAAAGGCGAGGGTGTTCACCCAGGTATTCATCACCGACGTTATGCCCCCCAATGAACCCGGCCACACCATCGACGACGACAATCTTACGGTGGTTACGGAAGTTGACCTGGAAGCGATTGAACCATCCGCGCCGGGTAGCGAAGGCGTGGATCTGCACACCGCCGTTGCGCAGCACCTGGCTGTAACTGGCGGGCAGGGCGTGGCTTCCGACCCGGTCATAGAGTACGAACACCTGCACACCTTCTGCAGCTTTGCGCAGCAACAGTTGCTGCAGTGCCTTGCCGAGGGTGTCGTCGTGGATGATGAAAAACTGCACCAGGACCACTTCCCGGGCCTGGCCGATGGCAGCGAAGATGGCATCGAACGTCGCCTTGCCGTCGATCAGTAGCTTCACCTGATTGTTGGCCAGGCAAGGCATCCGTCCAAGTTTTGGCATGGCCCTTAACGCCGCATAACTCTCGGACTCGCGGGCAGTGAGCGCTTCCTCCACCCACGGCCGCCAGTTGAGATTGGCCATGGCCACGTGCATCTCCTGGTTGGCCTGACGCCGTGCCTGGATGTAAGCGTAAAAAGAGCGTGCGCCAAAAACCAGGTAAGGGATAAGGGTGAAGTAAGGGATAAAGATCAGCGACATCGCCCAGGCAATCGCGCCTTGGGCAGTACGCACGGTGAACACCGCATGCAGTGCAGCGATGATGCCTAGCAAGTGAATGACGCCGAGCACGTAGCCGAAGAAGTAAGGGCTGTGGTAATCCATACGCATCCTGCTTGCCGAATACACAGCGGATAACAGAACACGTTCCAGGCCCGCCTTGCAACCTGAAAGCGGATTTGGCGTCTAAGCCTGAGCCCGGCCACAGAGCCGGTTATTTCGAGGAGCGTTCGTCCATGAAGATTCGTCTGCCACTGTTGGCTCTGGCTGTAGGGCTGAGCAGCCCGCTGGTGCATGCGCAGATGCTGCAACCTGGCTTGTGGGAGCTGACCACCAGCAACATGCAGGTCGATGGCAAGCCACTGCCGGATATGCAGTTCATGCTCGGTCAGCTGAAGAACCTGCCGCCAGAACAACGGGCAATGATGGAAGGGGTGCTGGCCAAGCAGGGCGTTACTGTCGGCGGTAACGGCGTCCGCTCATGCCTCACCCCGGAGCAGGTGCAGACCAACGACATCCCACTGCAAGACCCGAAGTCGGGTTGCACTCAGAAGATTACCGACCGCACGGGTAACGTCTGGAAGTTTCAATTCAGCTGCCCGAAGGCTCAGGGTAGCGGGCAGGCAACTTTCCTTAGCGACAAGGAATTCACTACCCAGGTTAACGGCACCTTCAATGCCTCGGGCGTCCAGCAGCAGGGCAGCATGAACACCCGTGCCGTTTGGTTGGGTAGCGACTGCGGGACTGTCAAACCGCGCACCTGATCGTTCACCAACGCCATTGGTTGCAGGCAACCGCGTCGTGGGCATGCAGGCTTTCTGCATGTTCCACACGCAGCTTGAACGCCGCGCACCAATCCAGCTGTCGCAGCGACACGTGCAGTCGCCGCACGGCATCTTCACAGAACATCAAGTTCTGGCCGTTGGCCAAGGCGAACGCCTGTTCATCGGCTCGCTTAACAGCTGTCTGTACAGCGGTACCCAGGCTGGCTTCGATTGAGTCGATCAGCTGGGTGACAGGCAAGCTCTCCAGACTATCGCGCAAACGTGTGTGGACATCAGCAAAGCTTCGTTGGCTATGAGGTGTGGCAACGATGCCTTGGCTGCTGCCTAGCCACTCCAGAAGCACATCGCGGTCCACGTCCTGCTCGTCGAAATCTGCTTGGAATTGATGTTGGATCAATTGCCTTGCGAGTGCTGCCGAGCAAGGGCAGGTGGATGAATAGGGCACGCGGACAAATAGTTCCACGTGGAACATCTCGTTCTCGACCCGTGCCTCGACGGTTACCGGATAAGATTTCCAGCCTGCCAATGGGCTGATCAACGCGCGCCGTTTCAGCAAGTGCTCAAAGGTCAGACGCAGATACGCCGCATCAGCCAGGCCTTGGTGACTGACCAGAAAATCTGTCAGCAAGCGACGGATTGCCAATGGGCTCAGAGGCTGGTGCTCCAACCGTTGCAATGAGAGGTACAACCGAGACATGTGGATGCCGCGTGAGGAGCCATCTACCAGGCTCACGCCGGCATCCGCGTGGGCCGCCACTGTGCGCCCATCAAATTGTATTGGCAGGGCTATCCCGCACATGCCGACCCAATCGAGTGGTGTTGCGTGCGGCTGTGTCTGTGCTGCGATATCAGGGAGCGTCAGGCTAGTCATGAGCAATACCAGGCATGAAAATGTGTGTCAGCGGCATCCGCCGACCAGGCTGCAATGCAGATTGAAACGTTGGCCAGTTGAACTTGAAACGCGGTTCAGCGTGGTCCAGCCCACCCGCCGGCTGTAGCCAACCCAGGCCTCGCCGTCACTGGCCAGGCCGGTAAAGAATGTCAGCGTGCCGTAGCGGCTATTGGTTTGCGCCCACAGCCGGCGAGTCGCACTATCGAAGCCGCGCAGGTAGAAATGGCTGCCCTCAGTGCGCACGCTGTAATAGCTGCCGTCAGCAACCCTGCAGGCCAGCAGGGTTGCACTGCGCGTGCATAGCGCCAGCCCATTGCTGTGTGGCATGGCCAGCAGCGGCGAAGATGCGGCGAGCAGCAGCAACGCGGCAGCACGTGACAGGCTCATTTCCATCTCCCGAGAAATCTTCCGACGAGTACGGCTTGGCGAAATTGTATTGTTACTTTATAACATTATGCAATGCATCGTTTCGAATGCGTCCGCCTGAAGAGGTTTCGCCATGTCCAATCGCCTTCCTGTCACCGTGTTGTCCGGCTTTCTCGGCGCCGGCAAAAGCACCTTGCTCAACCATGTACTGCGTAATCGTGACAACCTGCGGGTCGCCGTCATCGTCAACGACATGAGTGAAATCAACATCGATGCCAGCGAGGTCCAGCGCAATGTCAGCCTCAACCGTGCTGAGGAGAAACTGGTCGAGATGAGCAACGGCTGCATCTGTTGCACCCTGCGCGAAGACCTGCTGGAAGAAGTCGCACGCCTTGCCGAGGAAGGCCGCTTCGATTACCTGCTGATCGAGTCCACCGGCATCTCCGAGCCGTTGCCGGTAGCCGAGACGTTTACCTTCCGCGACGAGCAGGGGCGCAGCCTGTCTGACATGGCGCGCCTGGACACCATGGTGACGGTGGTCGATGGCCTGAACTTCATGCGTGATTATCAGGCAGCCGACAGCCTGGCGAGCCGCGGTGAGACGTTGGGTGATGACGATGAGCGCTCCATCAGTGATCTGCTGATCGAACAGGTCGAGTTCGCCGATGTGCTGTTGCTGAGCAAGATCGACCTGATCAGCCAGCACGAGCGCGAGGAACTGCTGGCGATTTTGCGCAGCCTCAATGCCCGGGCGCAGATCGTGCCGATGGTCATGGGTGAGGTACCGCTGGCGCGGATCCTAGATACCGGCCTGTTCGATTTCGAGCTGGCCGCACAGGCGCCAGGCTGGCTGCAGGAATTGCGCGGGGAGCATGTGCCAGAGACCGAAGAGTACGGCATTGCTGCAACCACCTGGGAAGCCCGCAGGCCGTTTCACCCGCAACGCTTCTTCGACTTTATCCACAGGGACTGGAGCAACGGGCGGCTGCTGCGTTCGAAAGGCTTCTTCTGGCTGGCCAGCAAATACCAGGAGGCCGGCAGTTGGTCGCAAGCAGGCGGCATGATGCGTCATGGGTTGGCTGGGCGCTGGTGGCGATTCGTACCAAGGGAGCACTGGCCGCAGGATGAGCAGAGCACGGCCCAGATTCACAAACACTGGGTAGCGGAGAGCGGCGACTGCCGTCAGGAACTGGTCTTCATCGGGCAGAACATCGATCTTGCTAAGTTATCCACAGAGCTTGACGCCTGCTTGTTGAGTGATGAGGAGATGGAGGCAGGCCCGATGAGCTGGTTGCGGCTGCAAGATCCGTTCGGGCCCTGGCATGCCGAGGAGGCCTCATGAAACCTGCCTTGCGGCCTGTGGATATCCGCCAGAGCGTGGGGCACTCAGCCCAGGTACTGACCGACATTTTTCAGGATGGCGTCAATTTGGCTGTCTGGCAGCGTCGCCTGCCAGCGCAGCTTGAAGACTTCGCCACGCTGGCCGTCAGCCTCGGGCAACCGCTGGCGGACCAGCGAGTAATCGAGGTCAGTGAGCATGAGCCTGTGCTACTTCCCGATTTGCTGAGGGAGACAGCTGACCTGCATGGCTACGAAAGCTTCGTGGCAGACGTCCGCTGGCTGGTTTCGGCCTACACCTGCCTGCTGGGTGCCCGGCGCGTGGGGCTCCGACTGCGGGTGCTGCAAGGTGCAATGTGCCCGCGATTCCATGTGGATAACGTGCCGGTGCGGCTGTTGACCACTTACGTGGGCCCCGGAAGCGAATGGCTGGATGAAGGGGCGATCGAACGGGCCGGCCTACACCTCGCTGCAGCGCCTGTGGATAACATTAGAAGCCTGCAAGCTGGGGATGTTGCCGTGCTCAAGGGTGAGAAATGGCAGGGGAATGATGGTGCAGGGCTGGTTCATCGCTCGCCGGCTAGCCAGGACAGGCGCCTGCTGCTCAGCCTTGACTGGCTGGCATGAAGGGGCATAGTTGGGGGAAATCCGCCCAGAAGTAGACCCATGCTGCAGAACATCCCTACCCACGTCATCGCCGGCCCTCTGGGGGCTGGCAAGACCAGCGTCATTCGCCAGTTGATGGCTCAGCGCCCGGCCGGTGAGCGCTGGGCTGTGCTGGTCAATGAATTCGGCCAGGTTGGCCTCGATGCGGCGCTTCTCAGCCGCGATGAAGACGGCATCGCCATCGCGGAAGTGGCGGGTGGTTGCCTGTGCTGTGTGAATGGCGCGCCGTTCCAGGTCGGCTTGGGCCGCCTGTTGCGCAAAGCTCGACCGGATCGCTTGTTCATCGAGCCTTCGGGGCTGGGGCATCCCCTGCAGTTACTGAATCAGCTGAGGCAAGCCCCCTGGAAGGGTGTGCTGGCGGTGCAGCCGCTGGTAATGGTCGTGGATGCTCAAGCACTGATTCGGGGTGGTCAGTTGCCCTGTGCACAACTAGAGGCGTTACGAGCGACTTCACTGCTGATTTTCAACAAGAGCGAAGGTGTTGATGAAAATCATAGGTTGTTGATAAATAAGGAATTTGCCGAAATTGCTGGGCATTGGACAGCGCAGGGGATGTTAGCAATTTCCAGCCTTCCGCTTTCATCCACAGAGCCTTATTTGCCGTTTTTTGTGGATAACACCAGTGTGGATAGTCCATCCACAGGCTTGACTACCCTGTGGACAGATCCTCATCGGCCAATTTGTCACGCTCAGCAAGGCGACGGGGGCTGGAGCATCGGTTGGCGTTGGCATCCCAGCCAGCAGTTTTATCCACAGGCCTTGAGGGCTTTCCTCGATGGGCTTCACTGGCGCCGGGCCAAGGGTGTTATCCACACCTCTGATGGTTGGCAGTCCTTCAACGGCCTCGACGGCGACCTGCCAGCCTGGCAGGCGAGTGACTGGCGCAAGGACACGCGCATCGAGCTGATCTTCGACCAGCCGCAACCTCAGCAAGCCCTGCAAGCCGCATTAGATGAATGCCGTGTGGCGTGATCAATTGCGCCAGCGATTGTGCTCCTGGCGCCACTGCTGCATTTCGATCACGTTGCCGCTGCGTGGCGGGGTATTGATTTCGAACGGGTAGGGCGCCAGTTCGATCTGCACGCTGTGGGCACCGAACTGGGTCACCGTACCTGGGTGGCGTTGTTCGCCGGTTACGGTGAATTCGAAGGCATACACACGAGCCAGGCGCTTTCTGCCGTTGGCGTCGCGGATGAACGCGATGCGCTTGAGCGCGACGGCATCGTCGAGCAACTCCAGGTCAAGCTTGGCGCAGTGCTGTTTGACCCGCTCCAGGGCTTTTTCGCGCAGCCCATGGTTGTGCCATAACCAAGCGCCTGCCGTGGCCACCAGCATCAGGACGAAGAGATTCTCCAGGGTCAACATTTGCATATGCTCCAAACAGGTCGATCCAGCTTAACTGCGTCCCTGGTCTGTCGTACAGGTGGCAATCGAGTTCATACTGCGCGACGCACAATCCTTGAAACAGCTTTGGAAAACGCTCGCATGAAACGTACCCCGCACCTGCTCGCCATTCAGTCCCACGTGGTGTTCGGCCACGCCGGCAACAGCGCCGCGGTGTTCCCCATGCAGCGGATCGGGGTCAATGTCTGGCCGCTCAACACCGTGCAGTTCTCCAATCACACTCAGTATGGCCAGTGGGCAGGAGAAGTGCTTGCTCCAGCGCAAATTCCTGCGCTGGTGGAAGGCATTTCCAACATCGGGGAATTGGGCCACTGCGATGCCGTGCTGTCTGGCTACTTGGGCAGCGCCGAACAGGGCCGGGCGATACTCGCGGGTGTGGCGCGGATCAAGGCGGTGAATCCGAGGGCACTGTACCTGTGCGACCCGGTCATGGGCCACGCGGAAAAGGGCTGCATCGTCCCGCAGGAGGTCAGCGAGTTCTTGCTGGAAGAGGCGGCGGCCCAGGCGGACATACTGTGCCCCAACCAGCTGGAGCTGGACAGTTTCTGCGGCCGGCGGGCGCAGTCGCTGGAAGATTGCGTCAGCATGGCCCGTGGGCTGCTGGAGCGCGGGCCACAGGTGGTGCTGGTCAAGCATCTGTCTTATCCGGGGCGTGCCGAAGACATGTTCGAGATGTTGCTGGTCACCCGAGACGGAAGCTGGCACCTGCGCCGCCCGCTGCTGGCATTCCCGCGCCAGCCGGTCGGGGTAGGCGACTTGACCTCCGGGCTGTTCCTCGCCCGGGTACTACTGGGTGACAGCTGGGTGCAGGCGTTCGAGTTCACCGCAGCGGCGGTGCATGAAGTACTGCTGGAGACCCAGGCCTGCACCCGCTACGAGTTGCAGCTGGTGCGGGCTCAAGACCGTATCGCCCATCCGCGCGTGCGCTTCGAGGCGCAGCGCCTGGCGTTTTAAAGCGCGTCGGTCTTCAGGTCCTGGTAACGCTTTTCCAGCTCCTGGCGGATCTGCCGGCGCTGCTGGCCCTGTAGGAAACGGCGTTTTTCTTCACTTGAATGCGGTTGGCGCGGCGGTACTGCTACCGGGCGACGGTTGTCATCGACCGCAACCATGGTGAAGAAGCAGCTGTTGGAATGGCGCACCGAGCGCTCGCGGATGTTCTCGGTCACTACCTTGATGCCCACCTCCATGGAGGTATTGCCGGTGTAGTTGACCGAGGCCAGGAACGTCACAAGCTCGCCGACATGCACCGGCTCGCGGAAAATCACCTGGTCGACCGACAACGTGACCACATAACTGCCGGCATAACGGCTGGCGCAGGCGTAGGCCACTTCATCGAGGTACTTGAGCAGGGTGCCGCCATGTACGTTGCCAGAAAAGTTGGCCATGTCCGGGGTCATCAGGACGGTCATGCTCAGCTGGGCGTTTCCAGGTTCCATAGTGTGCTCACGGTGAGGTTGCGCTGAATCGGGGCGGGTATCTGCTGACACTTCTGTTTCCCCTCTTGAAGTTTTGCCTTCCTGGTACGGGACGTTGGCTGACGCTCCGTCGTCACGCCGATCATGCCATCAGGGGCCGTTAACCGGCCGATCTGTTTCTACATATTGCACCGGCATTTTGCGGCGGGGTGCGATGTTAACCTGAGTACGCCCATGCATCATGGGCCTTCCTGCATTCAATACAGTATGTACTTGCTGCTCGCTCGGGTTTGCCTAGGCAGAGGAGCGGTCTGCCCGGGCATCGAGAAAGGAGTATCGCGCCATGCATGCCATCAGCTTCATCCAGGATCTGGCAGTGATCATGCTGGTCGCCGGGGTGGTGACGATTCTCTTTCATCGGCTCAAGCAGCCAGTGGTGCTGGGCTACATCGTCGCCGGCTTCATCATCGGCCCGCATACCCCACCGTTTGGCCTGATCCACGACGAAGACACGATCAAGACCTTGGCAGAGCTGGGGGTGATTTTCCTGATGTTCTGCCTCGGGCTGGAGTTCAGCCTGCGCAAGCTGTTCAAGGTGGGGGCCACAGCGTTTATTGCAGCGTTCCTCGAAATTGTGCTGATGATCTGGATCGGTTTCGAGATTGGCCGCTGGTTCGGCTGGAACACCATGGATTCGCTGTTCCTCGGGGCGATCCTGGCCATTTCCTCGACCACCATCATCGTCAAAGCGCTCAACGACCTGAAGATGAAGAACGAGCGCTTTGCCCAGTTGATCTTCGGGGTGCTGATCGTCGAGGACATCCTCGGCATCGGTATCATCGCCCTGCTTTCAGGCATCGCGGTGAGTGGCTCGGTCAGTTCCGGCGAGGTGTTCTCCACAGTCGGCAAACTGTCGCTGTTCATGATAGTGGCGTTGGTCATCGGCATTCTGCTGGTGCCGCGGCTGCTCGCCTACGTGGCGAAATTCGAGAGCAACGAAATGTTGCTGATCACCGTGCTGGGGCTGTGCTTTGGCTTCTGCCTGCTGGTGGTAAAACTCGAGTACAGCATGGTACTGGGCGCCTTCCTGATCGGTGCGATCATGGCCGAGTCGCGCCAGTTGCTGAAAATCGAACGGTTGATCGAACCGGTGCGCGACCTGTTTAGCGCCATCTTCTTCGTCGCCATCGGCTTGATGATCGACCCCCAGGTGCTGCTCGACTACGCCTGGCCGATCGTGGTCATCACCCTGGCCGTGGTACTGGGCAAGATGCTGTCTTGCGGCATGGGCGCGTTCATTGCCGGCAATGACGGGCGTACCTCGCTGCGCGTAGGCATGGGGCTGTCACAGATTGGCGAATTTTCATTCATCATTGCGGCCCTGGGCATGACGCTGCAGGTGACCAGCGACTTCCTTTACCCGGTCGCCGTGGCGGTTTCGGCTATCACTACCTTGTTAACGCCGTACCTGATCCGTGCGGCCGACCCGCTGTCGATAAAGCTCGGCAAGGTTATGCCAAGCCGGCTATCGCGCGTGCTTTCACTGTATGGCGAGTGGTTACGCAGCATTCAGCCCCAGGGTGAGAGCGCGATGCTGGCGGCGATGATCCGCCGCATCCTGCTGCAGGTTGGGGTGAACCTGGCCCTGGTGATCGCAATCTTCTTCAGCGGTGGGTATTTTGCCGGGCGTATCGGCACGTGGCTCAGTGAGTGGGTCGGCGATGTCAGCCAGCAAAAGGCGATGATCTGGGGTGCAGCGCTGCTGCTTTCTTTGCCGTTCCTGATTGCGGCCTACCGCAAGCTCAAAGCACTCTCCATGTTGCTGGCCGAGATGGGCGTGAAGCCTGAAATGGCCGGCCGCCATACCCAGCGCGTGCGCCGTGTAGTGGCAGAGGTGATTCCGCTGCTGTCGCTGCTGGTGATCTTCCTGCTGCTGTCTGCATTGTCGGCGAGCATCCTGCCGACCAACGAACTGCTACTTATCATCGCAGTAGTGGCGGCGGTGGTGGTGGCGGTGCTCTGGCGCTGGTTCATCCGCGTGCATTCACGCATGCAGATCGCCTTGCTGGAAACGCTGGAGAACAGCCGCGAGAATTCGCACTAAGGGCGTGCCTCTGCGCGAGTTTTGACTGTCGGCCGAGGGGATGGAGCGGTAGCGATGTCGCCAGGCGCAGAAAGCCTGGCGATATTACGGCCACAGATAGCTATGAGGTAGCACTTACTGCGGCGGGCTTTGAATCAGCTTTCGAGCCAGACGTCACGCGCCCAGTGCCAGACTGATTCCCAGCTTTCTTCGGTAACGATTTCTTCTTCAGCGGACCAGAGCACCACGGTGCCGTCTTCTTCCACGCAGTAGTAATCATCACCGTCCTGGCAGATCGGTATCAGTTCGCGCGGAACGCCTGCATCCCAGGCACTGGCCGCGACTTCAGGCAGATAGGTATGCGACTGTGGGTCGGTGACGGTCACCGGCTCCAGCGAGCCGTACACCACGTCGCTGACGGTCAGCAGAAACTCTTTGAACACGAATGGAATGTTGATGAACAGCTGTTCCTCGACCTCGACCAGCTGATCTTCGTCGGGAAGCTCCAGGGGTACCGGTACCGGCTCATTGGCTTCACGGAGTTGTTCGATCACTTCTTCCACGGTTCGTATCCTCTTACCTTGATGACAACGCTGCGCGTTATACCCTAGTAGGCCGGTCTGGCAAAAGCAAAAACCCCGGGGCAGGCCCGGGGTTTTTTGTGCAACGTACGTCGGTTAGCCGTTTTGGCGGATACCGGCAACCAGCCAAGGCTGGTTCTCGCCCTGGGCACGAACCATGTGCCAGCTTTCGCTGAAGGCTTCGCCCTGGTCGAAGCGCGAGGTCTTCGACACGCCACGGAAGGTCAGGGTGGCGTCGGTACGGTCGGCGCGATCGTCCACGCCATCCAGCTGCACTTCGAGGTTGTCGATGTACGTGGCCTGGAAGCCATCACCCAGGTCAGCGCGCTCACGCTTGAGGAACTCAAGCATCTGCGGTGTCACGAACTCGGCAATCTTGTCCATCTCGTTGGCATCCCAGTGCTGCTGCAGCGACTGGAAGTGGCTTTGGGCCGCGGCCAGGAAGCTCTGCTCGTTGAACCAGGCCGGGGCGTTGATTACCGGCGCAGCTGCAGCGGCAGGTGCGGCCGAACCACCGAAGATCGACGGCTGGGCAGGCTGGCCGTGCGCTTCACGTTGGAACGGCGCGTGGCCCGGAGCGGCCATTTGCGGCTGCTGCTGACGGCGTCGCGCGGCGATGAAGCGGAACACCAGGAAAGCGATCAAGGCGACGATCAGGAAGTCCATGATCTGCAAGCCTTCGAAGCCGTCACCCATGAACATGGATGCCAGCAGGCCGCCAGCGGCGAGGCCGGCGAGTGGGCCCAGCCAGCGCGAAGCACCGCTGGCGGCGGCCGGAGCGCGGCCCGGAGCGGTCGGCGCGGCGGCAGGCGTGGTTGGCGTAGCCTGGCGAGTCTGGTGAATAGGCGCGGAGCCCGAGCTCTTGCCGCCGCCGAAGCGCTTGGCGTTGGCGTCCAGGCTCAGCGTCAGGCCGACGCAGAGCGCCAGTGCGATGCTAAGAAAACGTTGCATAAATGGGATATCCCCTGTTGTGGATTGCACGCGCGTCATGTTGCACAGGTTCCCCGGCACATGACCAGCGACATAATGTTTCGAGCTTTTGCCTGAATGTTACAAGCAGCCAGGTCCGGCCTGTCGCGGGGCTGCCCGCGAACAGGGCCGGTGCGGCTTCAGATGGCCTCGAGCTTGGCATACCCCAGCATCAGCCACTTGCTGCCTTCGGCGAAGTTCACCTGCACCCGCGCCTGGGCACCGGAACCTTCGAAGTTGAGGATCACGCCTTCGCCAAAGACCGAATGCTGTACCCGCTGGCCGAGGTTGAACGAGGTCTGCGGAATATTGGCATTGGCGAACAGGCTGCTGGCGCCAGTGGCTTTGGCGCCGCCGAACGGGCGGCTGACGCTGTTGGAAAGGCGCACTTCCTGAACCAGGCCCGCCGGTATTTCCCGTACGAAGCGTGACACCTTGTTGTAGGTCTCACTGCCATACAGGCGGCGCGTTTCGGCATAAGTCATGAACAGCTGGCGCATGGCGCGGGTAATGCCTACGTACGCCAGGCGGCGTTCCTCTTCAAGGCGGCCGGGCTCTTCCAGGCTCATCTTGTGCGGGAACAGGCCTTCTTCCATGCCCACCAGGAACACATAGGGGAACTCCAGGCCCTTGGCGCTGTGCAGTGTCATCAGCTGGATGCTGTCTTCGTGCTCGTCAGCCTGTGCCTCACCGGCTTCCAGCGAGGCGTGGCCGAGAAACGCCGACAGCGGCGAGAGGTCACCGTCATCGTCGCTGGTTTCGAAGTTGCGGGCGGCGCTGACCAGTTCCTCAAGGTTTTCTACCCGTGCCTGGCCCTTTTCACCCTTTTCTTCCTGGTGATAGAGGATCAGGCCGGACTGCTCGATGACCGTCTGGGTCATGGTGTGCAGCGGCATGTCCGCGACTTTGCCCGACAGGTTCTCGATCAGTTCGATGAACGCGCCCAGCGCACTGGCGGCGCGGCCTTTGAGGGCCTTGGCGGCTAGCAGTTGGCACATGGCCCCCCACATCGACAGCTGGCTGTGGCGAGCGTGCTCACGGATGGCTTCGACAGTCTTCTCGCCAATGCCGCGCGGCGGCACATTGATTACCCGCTCCAGGGCCGCGTCGTTGCCACGCCCTTCCAGCAGGCGCAGGTAGGCCATGGCGTTCTTGATTTCGGCACGCTCGAAGAAGCGCTGGCCGCCATAGATGCGATACGGGATGCGTTCGCGCAGCAGGGCCTCTTCCAGCACCCGCGACTGGGCGTTGGAGCGATACAGGATGGCGATTTCGTTGCGCGAGCTGCCTTGCTTGATCAGGCTCTCGATGGTCTCGACCACGTAGCGCGCTTCGTCGTGCTCGTTATAAGCCGCATACAGGGTGAGCGGCTCGCCTTCGCCCAGGTCGGTCCACAGCTCCTTGCCCAGGCGCCCGCTGTTATTGGCGATCAAGGCGTTGGCCGCCTTCAGGATGCCACTGGTGGAGCGGTAGTTCTGCTCCAGGCGGATCATTTCGGCGTCTGGGAAGTCGGCCGTGTACTGGTGAATGTTCTCGATCTTGGCGCCGCGCCAGCCGTAGATCGACTGGTCGTCGTCGCCAACGGCCATCAGGCTGCCGCCGCCGCTGCCAGCCAGCAGGCGCAGCCAGGCGTACTGCACGGCGTTGGTGTCCTGGAACTCGTCCACCAGCAGGTGACGGAAGCGCCGCTGGTAGTGCTCGAGCAGGCCTGGGTTGTCGCGCCACAGGTCGAGGGCGCGCAGCAGCAGTTCGGAAAAGTCGATGACCCCGGCGCGTTCGCAGGCCTGTTCGTAGGCCTCATAGATGCTGCGCATGGTGCCCAGGAACAGGTCGCCGCTGGCTTGGATGTGCTGCGGGCGCAGGCCTTCGTCCTTCTGCCCGTTGATGAACCACTGGGCCTGGCGTGCCGGCCAGCGCTGCTCGTCGAGGCCAAGCTCGCGGATCACCCGCTTGACCAGCCGCTGCTGGTCATCGCTGTCCAGAATCTGGAAGTTCTGCACCAGCCGCGCTTCCTGCCAGTGTGCCCGCAACAGCCGGTGCGCCAGCCCGTGGAAGGTGCCCACCCACATGCCGGCAGGGTTGATGCCCAACAGTTGCTCGATACGCTGGCGCATCTCGGCGGCGGCCTTGTTGGTGAAGGTCACCGACAGGATCGAGTGCGGCGAGGCCTGCTCCACCTGGATCAGCCAGGCGATGCGGTGCACCAGCACGCGGGTTTTACCGGAGCCGGCGCCAGCAAGCACCAGCTGACGCCCGAGCGTGGCCGCGACGGCCTGGCGTTGGGCATCGTTGAGGGAATTCAGCAGGAGGGAGAGGTCATCTGTGTGCATCCGGCCATTCTAGGGGCAGGCCGGTTACGGGGCAAACGCCTACTGTATAAATGTTCACCTTCATGGGACGTCGCTCATCGGGTTTTGGCTGCAGCACAATGCCAAACCGCTCGCAACGATCCGGCATTGTCAGCCATCAGTCGATGGCTACACGGTGCCCGATCTCGACTATCTGCGGGCCGTCGGGCTGGATGATTTCCAGCCTTTTCCACGAGCTCGCACGTTCGCGCCGGTAAAATACCGGTTTCTCGGTAAGAACCTGAAGGGTCGCTCCCCCCTTGTCCTCCAGATTCAGCTGAAGCACTTCCCAGCCACCTCTGTGACGTCTCTTGGGTTCTACCAGCACAGGCTCGATACCCGGGTGGGCAACGGTCACCGTTCCCTGAACTTCAAAGCAAGTCGGTTGGCCTGGAACTTCAAGGTTGTACGCATACAGATTTTCGATTTTGCTCATGATGGATCCCTTGGCAGTTGAGTTTACGCCAGAGGCGCAGTGCGACTTTCTCTACTGCACGGGAGCATTGGGAGCGGGACGGCTTTCTTCTGTGTCAACGGTTGCCCTGCATTGGGGAACGACTGAAATCGGCAATGGCTTCAGCTATGCCAGGTTCTGCCCTGATGTGCCAGCAGGCTGTTGGCTTGCTCTGGGCCGCTGCTACCTGCGGCGTAGTGGCGGGGCGCTTGAAAGTGATCCTCCCAACCCTGGATGATCGGATCGATCCACGCCCATGCCGCTTCAACTTCGTCGCGCCGCATGAACAGGGTAGAGTCCCCCTCCAGTACATCCAGCAGCAAGCGCTCGTAGGCCTCCCAGCGACGGGTCTGGCCGAAGACTTGCGCCAGGTTCAGGTCGAGGTCGACCGGCTCCAGGCGCATGCCCTTGCCCGGGCTCTTGGTCATCATGCGCAGGCTGATGCGCTCGTCTGGCTGCAACTGGATCAGTAGCTGGTTGACCTGGCCACCGCTGAACAGCTCATGCGGCACGGGCTTGAACTGAATGACGATCTGCGACGAACGACGCGCCATGCGTTTGCCGGTGCGCAGGTAGAAAGGCACGCCGGCCCAGCGCCAGTTGTCGATGTGGGCGTGCACGGCGACGAAGGTTTCGGTGTCGCTGTCGTTGTCCACGTCTTTCTCGAAGTAATAGGCAGGCACTTCCTGACCGCCGATTCTCCCCGCACCGTATTGGCCGCGTACGGTCTTGTCCTGCACGTCCTGGCCGGTGATCGGCTTGAGGGCACGCAGGATCTTCACCTTCTCGTCGCGCACCGCCTCGGCTTCGAACTGCGCGGGCGGCTCCATGGCCACCAGGCACAGCAGCTGCAGCAAGTGGTTCTGCAGCATGTCGCGTGTTGCACCAGCGCGGTCGTAGTAGCTGCCACGGTTCTCTACACCGAGGGTTTCGCAGACGCTGATCTGTACATGGTCGACCTGCCCGTTGCGCCACACCGGTTCAAGCAGCGCATTGGCGAAGCGCAGGGCCATGAGGTTCTGTACCGTCTCCTTGCCCAGGTAGTGGTCGATCCGAAATACCTGGGATTCGTCGAATACTGCGCCGATCGCTTCGTTGATGGCGGTGGCCGACTCCAGCGAATGGCCGATCGGTTTTTCAAGCACGATGCGCGCTTCGTGGTCCGCGAGCCCGGCCACGCGCAGGTTATTGGCAATCGGCACGAACAAGTTGGGCGCGGTGGCCAGGTAATAAATGCGGGCCAGCCCGCCAGGTTCGCCGAGGTAGCGGGCCAGCCGGCCGAAATCGGCGCTCTGCGCAGCATCCATGGGGAAGTAGTCCAGGCGTGCGCAAAAGCGTTGCCACACGTCTTCATCGAAGTCGCTTCGGGCGATCTGCGCCCGGCAGTGGCGTTCTGCGAGCCTGAGGTATTCGTTGCGCGTTATGTTGCGCCGGGCCAGGGCAATGACGCGCACGGCAGGGTTCAGACGCGCCTCGCGGTACAGGTGGTAGAGCGCTGGCAGCAGTTTATGCAGGGCCAGATCGCCGGTGCCGCCGAACACCAGAATGTCGCAAGGAATCGTCAAACCGCCACTCTCCACGTTCGTTTAACTGGGCGGGTTGGCGTCCATGTAGTATAACTACAAGAAAGCTACATCCCGGCCAGCCGATCATAACCGAGTCCAGCCCGTGAATCTGTTGCAACATATCGCCCAATCGCGCCACCTGCTGCGCAAATCGGAATTGAAAGTGGCAGACCATGTGCTGCTAGACCCGGCTGCCGTCATGCACAGCTCGATGGCCGACCTGGCGCACAACGTGGGCATCAGCGAGCCGACCATCGTGCGCTTCTGCCGGGCGATTGGCTGTTCGGGCTTTCAGGACCTCAAGCTAAAGCTGGCGCAGAGCCTGGCCGCTGGCGCCAGTTTCGGTCAGTTTGCGATCCATGAAGACGACTCGGTTGCCGACTACAGCCTGAAGATTTTCGACACCACCCTGCACACCCTGATGGAAGTGCGCGAGCACCTCGACCCGCAGGCGTTGCAGCGCGCGGTGAGTGCCATGGCCCAGGCGCAGCGTGTGGAGTTTTATGGGTTCGGTGCGTCCGGCGCGGTAGCGGCGGACGCTCAACACAAGTTCTTCCGGCTGCTGCTGAGTGCCGCGGCCTATTCCGACCCGCACATGCAGGCGATGTCGGCGGTCACGCTCAAGCCGGGTGACGTGGCGGTGTGCATATCTCAGTCCGGCCGATCCAAGGATTTGCTGATTACTGCCAACCTGGTGCGAGAGAGCGGCGCCAACCTGATCACCTTGTGCCCGAGCCAAACCCCATTGGCGGAGCTGTCTACCGTCAACCTGGCGATCGATGTACACGAGGACACCGAAATCTACACCCCGTTGACCTCGCGTATCGCCCACCTGGTGGTGATCGACGTGCTGGCCATGGGCGTGGCCATGGCCCGCGGGCCGAGCCTGGTCAATCACCTGAAGAGCGTCAAGCGCAGCTTGCGCAGCCTGCGGTTGTCACCCAAGTCGATCAAGGCGATGGACGACTGATCGAGGGTGTAGGCAGCAGCTGCAAATTTCACCGATTTGTCACCATTTCTCAGCAAAACGGTAAACCATTGAAGCCAGTCTGAAGCTCCTCGCACTCGATCAGGGAGACAGGCATGGCTCGTGATTTCGATGGCTCGTACCTACCAAACGCCAAGGCTCGCAAACAGCAGGAAAGGGATCAGCGCCGCATGGAGTACCGCCGCGCGATCGAAAGCTATTGCGACCAACGACAACTGCTCCGCGACCTGGCGGACTACCCTGAGCTGCAAGAGCTCACGGTGTGGCAGGCTTCAGCAGCGGCTTCCCCGAAAAACGTTCAACAAGCGCGCTGATCAGCGCACGTTCGCTGCGGATGAACGCCAGGAACGCCAAGGCCACCGGCGACTGCCGCTTGGCCTTGGCCTGCACCACGCACCAGCTGCGATACAGGGGCAATTCCTCTACAGGCAACTCCCTGAGCACCCCTGCAGCCAATTCCATATTGACGGCGTGGCGGGTCAGCAGGGCAATGCCCAGGCCTGCGATCACGCATTCGCGCTGGGCATCTGCCGAGGCCACTTCAAGCGTCTGGGTGAAGTGCACGCGCTTGTCCTTGAAGTACTCCTCGCAGGCCTTGCGCGTGCCCGACCCCTGTTCACGGACCAGCAAGGTATGAGGCTCCAGGTCTTGCAGGCGCAGCTGCTCAAGCTTGCACAGGGCATGCTCCGGCGGCGCCACGGCGACGATCGGGTTGTTCAGAAACGGCAGAAACTCCAGGCCCATGTCCTGCGGCACCATCGACATGATGATCAGGTCGTCGCGGTTATCGGAAAGGCGCCGGATCGCCTGAGCGCGGTTAACCACCGTAAGGGTCAGGTTGACCTCCGGGTGGCGCTGCTTGAAGGCGGCGAACAGGTGTGGCACGAAGTACTTGGCGCTGGATTCGATCGCCAGTTTAAGCTGCCCTTGCAGTGAGCCCTGCATGTCCGACAGTTGCATGTCGAGGCTTTCCAGGCGCCCGAAAATATCCCGGCTGGCGCGTTGCAGCGCCTCGGCGGCCTCGGTCAGGTAGAGTTTTTTGCCGACATACTCAAACAACGGCTGCCCAACCAGTTCCTCCAGCTGGCGGATCTGTAGACTTACGGCGGGTTGCGTCAGCGCCATCTCTTCCGCCGCACGGCTGTACGAGCGCAAATCACACACTTCGTTGAAGATCTGCAACTGACGCAAAGTCATACGCATCAATGACTTACGCATTTTTTACCTGCTCCGGCAAAACCTTGTTACTCAACTATAAGCTTTTGCTAATACAGCCCCTAACAAATATTGATTTTTGTTTATCGACCTACAGCGCTAGGGTGAATACGCGACTGGCCAGCGACGTCTGGTCACGCGCCGACCGGTAGAACCGGGTCGACTGTTCCTACGGCTTTGGGAAGACTCCAGTGATAAAAAAAATCCTGATCGCCAACCGGGGTGAAATCGCAGTGCGGATCGTGCGTGCCTGCGCCGAGATGGGCATTCGCTCTGTCGCGATCTATTCCGACGCCGACCGTCACGCCTTGCACGTCAAGCGCGCCGACGAGGCCTACAGCATTGGTGCCGAGCCGCTGGCCGGCTACCTGAACCCGCGCAAGCTGGTAAACCTTGCTGTCGAAACCGGCTGTGATGCCCTGCACCCGGGCTATGGTTTCCTGTCGGAAAACGCTGAACTGGCAGAGATATGCGCCGAGCGCGGGATCAAGTTCATCGGCCCGGCGGCCGAGGTCATTCGCCGCATGGGCGACAAGACCGAAGCGCGCCGCACCATGATCCAGGCCGGGGTGCCCGTGACCCCTGGTACCGAAGGCAACGTTGCCGACATCCACGAAGCCCTGAGTGAAGGCGAGCGCATCGGCTACCCGGTGATGCTCAAGGCCACCTCGGGCGGCGGCGGGCGTGGTATTCGCCGTTGCAACAGCCGTGAAGAACTGGAGCAGAACTTCCCCCGGGTCATTTCCGAGGCCACTAAAGCCTTCGGTTCGGCGGAAGTGTTCCTGGAAAAGTGCATCGTCAACCCAAAGCACATCGAAGCGCAGATCCTCGGTGACAGCTTCGGCAACGTGGTGCACCTGTTCGAGCGCGACTGCTCGATCCAGCGCCGTAACCAGAAGCTCATCGAAATTGCCCCGAGCCCGCAGCTCACTCCCGAACAGCGCGCCTACATCGGCGACCTGGCGGTACGTGCGGCCAAGGCGGTGAACTACGAGAACGCCGGTACCGTGGAGTTCCTGCTCGCCGAGGGCGAGGTGTACTTCATGGAGATGAACACCCGCGTGCAGGTGGAACACACCATCACCGAAGAAATCACCGGTATCGACATTGTCCGTGAGCAGATCCGCATCGCCTCGGGCCTGCCGCTGTCGGTCAAGCAGGAAGACATCCAGCACCGCGGCTTCGCGTTGCAGTTCCGCATCAACGCCGAAGACCCGAAGAACAACTTCCTGCCCAGCTTCGGCAAGATCACCCGTTACTACGCCCCCGGCGGCCCGGGCGTGCGCACCGACACAGCCATCTACACCGGCTACACCATTCCGCCGTTCTACGACTCCATGTGCCTGAAACTGGTGGTTTGGGCGTTGACCTGGGAAGAGGCCATGGACCGCGGCCTGCGGGCCCTGGATGACATGCGCGTGCAAGGGGTGAAGACCACCGCCGCGTACTACCAGGAGATCCTGCGCAATCCAGAATTCCGTAGCGGCCAGTTCAACACCAGCTTCGTCGAAAGCCACCCTGAACTGACCAACTACTCGATCAAGCGCAAACCCGAAGAGCTGGCCCTGGCCATCGCCGCCGCCATCGCCGCCCACGCAGGCCTGTGAGGAATCCAATAATGTCCAAGAAAATCCACGTAACCGACACGATCCTGCGCGACGCCCACCAGTCCCTGCTGGCCACCCGCATGCGTACCGAAGACATGCTGCCGATCTGCGACAAGCTCGACAAGGTCGGCTACTGGTCGCTCGAAGTGTGGGGCGGCGCAACCTTCGACGCCTGCGTGCGCTTCCTCAAGGAAGACCCGTGGGAGCGCCTGCGCAAGCTGCGCAACGCCTTGCCCAACACCCGCCTGCAGATGCTCCTGCGCGGTCAGAACCTGCTGGGCTACCGCCATTACAGCGATGACGTGGTCAAAGCGTTCGTGGCCAAGGCTGCGGTCAACGGCATCGACGTGTTCCGCATCTTCGACGCCATGAACGACGTGCGTAACCTGCGTGTGGCCATCGAGGCAGTGAAGGCTGCCGGCAAGCATGCCCAGGGCACCATCGCCTACACCACCAGCCCGGTGCACACCATCGAGGCCTTCGTGAACCAGGCCAAGCAGATGGAAGCCATGGGCTGTGACTCGGTGGCGATCAAGGACATGGCCGGCCTGCTGACCCCTTACGCCACCGGCGAGCTGGTCAAGGCGCTGAAGGCCGAGCAATCGCTGCCGGTGTTCATCCACTCCCACGACACCGCTGGCCTGGCCGCCATGTGCCAGCTCAAGGCCGTGGAAAATGGCGCTGATCACATCGATACCGCCATCTCCAGCTTCGCCTGGGGCACCAGCCACCCGGGTACCGAATCGATGGTCGCTGCGCTCAAGGGCAGCGAGTTCGACACTGGCCTGGACCTGGAGTTGTTGCAGGAGATCGGCCTGTACTTCTATGCCGTGCGCAAGAAGTACCACCAGTTCGAGAGCGAGTTCACCGCCGTGGACACCCGCGTGCAGGTCAACCAGGTGCCGGGCGGGATGATTTCCAACCTGGCCAACCAGCTCAAGGAGCAGGGCGCGCTGAACCGCATGAACGAAGTGCTGGCGGAAATCCCGCGGGTGCGCGAAGACCTCGGCTTCCCGCCGCTGGTGACGCCGACCTCGCAGATCGTTGGCACCCAAGCGTTCTTCAACGTGCTGGCCGGTGAGCGCTACAAGACCATCACCAACGAAGTGAAGTTGTACCTGCAAGGCGGTTACGGCAAGGCCCCGGGTGTGGTGAATGAACAGCTGCGCCGCCAGGCGATCGGCAGCGAAGACGTGATCGACGTGCGCCCGGCCGACCTGCTCAAGCCGGAAATGGCCAAGCTGCGTGCCGACATCGGCGCGCTGTCGCGCAGTGAAGAGGACGTGCTGACCTTTGCCATGTTCCCGGACATTGGCCGCAAGTTCCTCGAAGAACGCGAAGCCGGCACGCTGACCCCCGAAGCCCTGTTGCCGATCCCTGAAGCCGGCGCAGTCGCCGCCCCTGGCGGTGAGGGCGTGCCGACCGAGTTCGTCATCGACGTGCACGGCGAAACCTACCGCGTCGACATCACCGGTGTGGGCGTCAAGGCCGAAGGCAAGCGCCACTTCTACCTGTCGATCGACGGCATGCCGGAAGAAGTGGTGTTCGAGCCACTCAACGAGTTCGTCGGTGGCGGCAGCAGCAAGCGCAAGCAGGCCAGCGCCCCAGGCCATGTCAGCACCACCATGCCAGGCAACATCGTCGATGTGCTGGTCAAGGAAGGCGACACGGTCAAGGCCGGCCAGGCCGTGCTGATCACCGAAGCGATGAAGATGGAAACCGAAGTGCAGGCGGCCATCGCCGGCAAGGTCGTGGCCATCCATGTCGCCAAGGGTGATCGCGTCACGCCGGGTGAGATCCTGATCGAGATCGAGGGCTGACAGAAGCCCTCATCTACTAGCGGGTAACCTCTGGGGGGCGGATGCTCCCCTTTTTTTTCTGACTATACCGGCCTCAGCTTTAGCCGTTGCGGCACGCCTCAAGCGTCCTCAGTTGCCCCTCAGCCCCCTGATTCTCCTCGCTCAGCCACCGCTCGAACCCGGCCGCCACCTGCGGCCATTCATCATCGGTGATCGAATACCACGCCGTATCGCGGTTATGGTCCTTCACCACCAGGTGCTTGCGGAACACCCCTTCAAACTGGAAGCCGAAGCGCTCGGCTGCACGCTTGGAGCGGGCATTGGCATTGTTGCACTTCCACTCCAGGCGGCGGTTGCCCAGTTCGAAGCCGAGCTTGGCCAGCAGGTACACCGCTTCGGTGCTCTTCGGCGTGCGCTGCATGGGGGCGCCGAAGGCGATATGGCCGATCTCGATGCGCCCGTGGTCGGGCACGATCGACATCAGCGTAAGAATGCCTTGGGCCTGGCCGCTGATCCGGTCGATGACGGTGTAGTACAGCGGATCGCGCCCGGCGGCGTTGCCTTCCAGCCAGCGGTCGAAGGGAGCCCGCTCGGTGAAGGGGCCGTAGGGCAGGTAATCCCAAAGCACGGGATCGGAATCCGGGCCCTGCAGCGCTTTCCACAGATCGTCACCGTGGCGTGCGGGGTCGAGTTTTTCCAGGCGGATGAAGCGGCCTTCGATAGCCCCGGCCTGCGGGGTGGCGGCAGGTTTCCAGTTCAATGCGTCAGTCATGTCTGCCTACAGCCCTTTGCGAAATTGGATGAAGCCCGGCCGCTCGGCAACCTGCTCGTACAGGCTGATGGCAGTGGCGTTGGTTTCGTGGGTCAGCCAGTGCACCTTGATACACCCGTCGGCCTTGGCCGTGGCGTAGACGTGCTCGATCAGCTGGCGGCCGATGCCCAGGCCACGCTGTGTGCTGTCCACATAGAGGTCCTGCAGGTAGCAGGAGTTCTCGATGCTCCAGTTGGAACGATGGTAGATGAAGTTGACCATCCCCACCGCCTTGCCATCGACCCAGGCCAGGGTCGAATGGGTGGGTTCGTTCGGGTCGAGCAGGCGCTGCCAGGTACTGAGGCTGACCTCATCGGCCAGCTCGGTCTGGTAAAAGCGCAGGTACGCCTGCCACAGGGCAAGCCAGGCGGCGTGGTCTTGGGCACTGACAGGGCGCAGGGTAAGGCTGGGCATGGGGCTATTCCTTCAGAGCTGGCGCATCTGCGCCGCGAGTTGGTTGTCCAGGTAATCGGTGCTGCTGCTCAGGCCGTCGCGCACGCCGGCGATGTCTTGTGCCGAACGGTTCTGGCTGAGCTTGCGCGCGCCTTGCAGGCGGGCGATGGGCAGGCGGATGCCGACGATGGCGCGGAGCATGCCGTCGAGGTAGTCGCGGGGCGCATCGGCCACTTTCCACGGCTCGCTGCGGCCTTGTTCATGGCGATCGGTCAGGCGGCTGACGATGTTCAGCAGGGGCGCTGCTTCGTGGATAACCTCGACCGGGCCGTACGCATGCACGGCCAGGTAGTTCCAGGTGGGCACCACTTTGGGGTTCTCGGCCTTGCTGGGGTAGTACGCAGGGCTGACATAGGCATCGGCGCCGGGGAATACCAGCAGCGCTTCGCCGCCTTGCTCCAGGTCTTGCCATTGGCGATTGGCGCGTGCGAGATGGGCGTAGACGGTGCCGAACTCGCCCTCATCGGGATCGAGCAGAACGGGCAGGTGCGTGGCCAGCAGTCCCTGCGCGCCTTGGCTCACCAACACAGCCAGGCGGGTATCGAGCATGTGCTGATGCAAGCGCTCGCGGTCGTGTTCCTGGTGGGGCTTGCTGTTGTACATGTGCAGGTTCCTTGTCGAATGGCTCCATCCTAGGCAGGCTATTGGCTCAGGGTAAGATCCATTAACAACAGTTTTGATAGGTCCAATGCCATGACCGTGCGTCCTCTTGTGTTGCCTTTCGATTGCGCCGGCCTGGTGCTGGACCGCCGGCGTGGGCTCAGCCAGCAGCTGTACGAGGCTTTGCGTGCTCGGGTGTTGGACGGGCGTCTGAGCAGTGGCACGCGGCTGCCGGCGACCCGCGATCTGGCGAACATGCTGGCGCTTTCGCGCAACAGCGTGGTGCGTGCCTACGACCAGTTGTATGCCGAGGGCTATATCGAAAGCCGTGTAGGGGATGGCACTTATGTAAGCCGGCTGGAAAAACTATCCACACAACTATCCACAGGGTTATCCCGGGGTTTATCAACAGGTTTATCCACATTTTCATCGGATAATACTGAGGATTTATCCAGCAACACACTGTCCAGTGAGCCGTTGGAACGTCTGAAAATTCACCATCTGCCGCTCCCAAGACCGGGTGCACCGCGTGCTTTTCGCGTGGGCATCCCGGCATTCGACCTGTTCCCGTTTGGCGTGTGGGCCAAGCTGCAGGCGGGTTTCTGGCGCAATCCGGACCCTGCGCAATTAGGCTACGGTGACCCAGCAGGCGAGTTCACGCTGCGCGAACTGATCGCCGCTTACCTGCGACGGTCACGGGGCTTGACCTGCACGGCTGAACAAATTGTGATCACCAGTGGCGCGCAGCAAGCCATCAGCCTTTGTGCACAGTTGCTGTTGCAGCCAGGCGACGGTGTGGCTGTGGAAAACCCTGGCTATCGCGCCGCCGGCCATACCTTCGCCGTTGCCGGCGCCAAGGTGACGGGTATTGCGGTGGATGGGGAGGGCATGGATTGCGCGCGTCTGGAGCAACTGCGGGACTGTCGCCTCGCCTACGTCACCCCCGCTCACCAGTACCCGACCGGGGTGACCATGAGCCTGGCCCGGCGCCTGGCGCTGCTGGCCTGGGCCGAGCGTCACGATGGCTGGGTCGTAGAGGACGATTACGACGGCGAGTACCGCTACAGCGGTGCGCCCCTGGCGCCGCTGGCGGCGCTGGACCGCCAAGGGCGGGTGCTTTACGTCGGCACGTTTGGCAAGATCGCCTTCCCGGCCTTGCGGCTTGGCTACCTGGTGCTGCCGGCACGCCTGGTTCAGGCGTTCAGCCAGGGCAGGGCGTTGGCGATGCGGCATTCCGAGGTGGGCACCCAGTGTGTGATGGCCGAATTCATGGCCCAAGGGCACTTCCAGCGGCATATCCGCCGTATGCGCCGGGCGGCGTTGAGCCGGCGCAATGTGCTCAAGGCCGGTTGGCCTGTGGATGTGCCGGGGCTTGGGGCGATGCCTGAAGTGGCAGCTGGGCTGCATGTGAAAGTGGATGTGGATAACTTTGCGCGTGAGCAGGAGCTGGTGGCCAGGGCAGAGGCGGCGGGGGTGGAAGTGAATCCGCTGAGCAGCTATTGGCTGGAGGATAGCGAGGTGCCTGTGGATAACCGTGCGGGGCTGGTGCTGGGGTTTGCGGCGGTGCCGGAGGGGGAAATTGCCGAGGCGTTGATGCGGTTGCGCAAGGCGTGGAGAAAGTAGGGGGCCGCAATGCGGCCCAATCGCCGGCAAGCCGGCTCCTACAGGATGATCACTGCCTTGAGAACAGTAGAGAACCTGTTGAGCCGGCTTGCCGGCGATTGGGCTGCGCAGCAGCCCTCAGGCTCAGGTCCCGGACTTGATCTTGGTCCAGGCCCGTGTCCGCGCCCGCTCTGCCTCGCGCGTCAAAGGCTTGAGCGTATACAGCTTGGCCATCGCGTCCGCGGTCGGGTACAGGTTGGGGTTGTTGCGGATCGACGGGCTGACCTTGTCGGTCGCATCCTTGTTCGGGTTCGGGTACCCCACAAAGTCGCTGATCGGCGCGATCACTTCCGGGCGCAGCAGGTAGTTGATGAACGTATGCGCATCCTCCGGGTTGGCCGCCCCTTTGGGTATCGCCAGCATGTCGAACCAGATCGGTGCGCCTTCCTTGGGCAGGCGCATGTCCACCACCACACCGTTCTTCGCGTCCCGTGCGCGGTTGGCGGCTTGCGAGAAGCTGCCGGAATAACCGACTGCGACACAGATGTCACCATTGGCGATGTCCGCCATGTACTTGGAGGAGTGGAAGTAGGTGATGTGTGGGCGGATCTTCAGCAGCAAGGCCTCAGCCTTCTTGTAGTCGTCCGGCTTGTCGCTGTTCGGGTCCAGGCCCAGGTACTTCAACGCCAGCGGCAGGATCTCCGACGGCGAGTCAAGGAGCGCCACGCCGCACTGTTTGAGTTTGGCGATGTTCTCTTCCTTGAATATCAGGTCCCAACTGTCCACTGGCGCCTGGTCGCCGAGCACGGCCTTGACCTTGTCCGGGTTGAAGCCGATCAGCACGGTGCCGTACATGTAGGGTACGGCGAACTTGTTGCCCGGGTCGTTGGCCTCGATCAGCTTCATCAGCGCCGGGTCCAGGTGTTGCCAGTTCGGCAGCTTGCTGCGGTCCAGTGGCTGGAACACGCCCGCTTCGATCTGCTTGGCCAGGAACACGTTGGACGGCACCACCACGTCGTAGCCGGAGTTGCCAGTCAGCAGCTTGGCCTCCAGCGCTTCGTTGGTGTCGAAGATGTCGTAGGTCAGCTTGACGCCGCTGTCCTTCTGGAAATCGGTCAAGGTCTGCGGGGTGATGTAGTCGAACCAGTTGTACACACGCAACGTGCGCTGTTCTGCATGGGCCTGGATGGCGCCAGTGAACAGGGTGGCAGCGATGAACGGGGCGAGCAGACGCTTGAGTCGGACCATTATCAGGCTCCTGGCTGGGCGCGCTGGAAGCCTTCCAGCACATTGACCGCGTTGATACCGATTTCTTCCACAGCGTAGCCGCCTTCCATCACGAACAGGGTCGGCTTGCCGAGTTGGGCAATGCGTTTGCCCATTTCCAGGTAGTCCGGGCTGTCCA
Source organism: Pseudomonas sp. LFS044 (assembly GCF_047978245.1). NCBI lineage: Bacteria > Pseudomonadati > Pseudomonadota > Gammaproteobacteria > Pseudomonadales > Pseudomonadaceae > Pseudomonas > Pseudomonas sp. LFS044. Next base: position 83,867 of record NZ_JBFPFX010000004.1, on the reverse strand, counting down.
GCTTGAACTGGGAGATCGGGTCGTCCTTGAAGGTGTCCACGCCGAGTGAGATCACCAGGACATCAGCGTCATAGGCGGCAATGCGCTGGCAGGCCGCTTCCAGAGCCGCACTCCAGGCCGCCCAGTCGCTGCCGGCTGGCAGCGGGTAGTTGACGTTGCAGCCAAGGCCTGCGCCTTCACCGGTTTCGTCGGCATAGCCGAGGAAGAACGGGAACTCGGCCTGTGGGTCGCCGTGGATCGAAGCGAAGAACACGTCGTCGCGCGAGTAGAAGATGTCCTGAGTGCCGTTGCCGTGGTGGTAGTCCACGTCGAGGATGGCCACTTTGGTATGGCCTTGGTCGAGGAAGGCTTGGGCGGCAATCGCGGCGTTGTTCAGGTAGCAATAACCACCCATGACCTCGGCTGCAGCATGGTGCCCTGGTGGGCGGCACAGGGCGAAGGCGCAATGGGCGCCTTGCTGGATCGCAGCCTGGGCAGTGAGCGCAACTTGGGCAGCACTGTAGGCGGCCTGCCATGTGCCTGCGGTAATTGGCGCGCCAGCATCGAAGCTGTAGTAACCCAGCTCGCCGTGCAGACCGGTCGGTTTGACCTGGCGCAGGGTGCGGGCTGGCCAGGTGAAGGGCAGCAGGTCGCCGTCGTGGCCCAGGGCGGCCCAGCGTGCCCAGGCACCTTCGAAGAAGTTGAGGTAGTCGGCGCTGTGGATGCGCTGCAGCGGCGCGCGGCCGAAATCGGTCGGGCCCTGGATGTCGCCCAGGTTGCGCTTTTTCACCTGGTCGAGCACATGGTCGGCGCGCGAAGGCATTTCGAAGCAAGGCATCAGCTTGCCGTCGATCAGCTCGCAGCGGCCGTGGTGCAGGCGGTGATCATCGGAATAGATCGTCAGCATTGTTGTTCTCCGGTGGTACTGGCGTTGGCCCATTTTCACGGGCGCCTCGGCGCGGGAGAACGACGCAAACGGCCAAAAGGGGATCGATGTGGCCAAAGCTGTTGGCCTGTGCTGGCCCTATCGCCGGCAAGCCAGCTCCTACAAGTACTGCACAGGCCTGGAATGCAGCGCAGGACCTGTGGGAGCCGGCTTGCCGGCGATAGGGCCGGAACAGGTCAACCGCGGAAGTGGCTGGGTGCCACACCACTCCAGCGCTGGAAGGCATGGCGGAAGCTGGCGGTCTCGCTGAACCCCAAAGCCTCCGCAATCCGGTAGATCGGCATCTGCTCATCGCTCAGCAACTGCTTGGCACGCTCGAAGCGCAGCTCGTCGAGCAACTGTTGATAACTGCTGCCCAGCGCCTGCAAGTGCCGGCGCAAGGTGCGCGACGAGCAGTTCATCTGCCGGGCCAGGCCTTCCAGGCCGGGTGCCGCGTCCAGCTGTTGCAGCAGTAGTTGGCGAATCCGCCCCAGCCAGGCCTGGCGCCCGGTGAACTCCAGGTTCAGGCGCCGGCAGCGTTCGCTCATGGCCTTGTGGGTAATCGGGTCGGCCAGCGGCAGCGGTGTGCCCAGCCAGCGTCGCTCGAAGGCAAAGGCGTTGTCTTGCGCCTCGAAGGCTAGCGGGCACTGGAATGCACCGGTATAGCGCGCGTGGTAGCCGGGCCGGGCATGTTCGAAGCGGGCACCGAGCAGTGGCAGCGGGCGGCCGAGGAGGTCGTCGCAGATGACTTTCAGCGAAACCAGGCAGAACTCGGCATTGAACGCAGCCAACTCAGGAATATCACGGTATTCGTTGGCGCTGAACCACACGCGTCGGCCGTCGTCGATCAGGCGCAGTTGGAAAACTGTTCCCAGCAGTGCCGGATACTGCAGCGCCAGGCGCAAGGCGTCACCCAAAGTGGCACTGGAGAGCAAGGCGTAACCGAGCATGCCGTAGCACGACACGTGCATGCGCCGGCCCAGCTCCAGGCCGATGTCCTCACGCCGCGCCACTGCGTTGGCACAGACCTGCAACTCTTGCTGGGTGGTGATGCGCGCATCGGCATGGCCAAGGTCTGCCGGGCCTATGCCGCTGCCAGCCAGCAGCGCCGTGGCCTCGCACCCTTGTTCCTGGAACAGGTTGAGGATCAGCGAAACCGCGTTGAGGGTGGTCAGGTGGCTGTGCAGCATGCTCGGTATTCCCGTGGGGCTGGGAGGCATTATGGAGCAAGTTGTGTGCCGGGAAGGCGCAGGCAAAAAAAAGGGCCCGGAGCGTGCGCTCGGGCCCTGCAAAGGTTGAGAGGTGTCTAGTCCCTCGACCTGGTGAGACTGTTTGCAGCGGTCGGGTTACGCCTTCAGCGGAACCAGACGTGGAGCGATCATGTTTTCCGGACGCAGGATGTCGTTGAGCATCTCTTCGTCCAGCAGCTTCTCCTCGCGCACCAGTTCCAGCACACCGCGGCCGGTTTCGAGGGCGACGCGGGCGATACGGGTGGCGTTTTCGTAGCCGATGTACGGGTTCAGGGCGGTGACCAGGCCAATCGAGTGCTCGACCAGTTCACGGCAGCGCTGTTCGTTGGCGGTGATGCCGACGATGCAGTGTTCGCGCAGCATGTCCATGGCGCGCTGGAGCAGGCGGATCGAGTCGAAGATCTTGTAGGCGATCAGCGGCTCCATCACGTTCAGCTGCAGCTGGCCACCTTCGGCGGCGACGGTCAGTGCCAGGTCGTTGCCCATGATGGCGAAGGCGACTTGGTTGACGGCTTCCGGGATAACCGGGTTGACCTTGCCTGGCATGATCGAGCTGCCTGGCTGACGCGCTGGCAGGTTGATTTCGTTGATGCCGGTGCGTGGGCCGCTGGACAGCAGGCGCAGGTCGTTGCAGATCTTCGACAGCTTGACCGCAGTACGCTTGAGCATGCCGGAGAACAGCACGAAGGCGCCCATGTCGGAGGTGGCTTCGATCAGGTCGGCAGCCGGTACCAGCGGCTGGCCGCTGATGGTTGCCAGGCGCTGTACGGCGAGCATCTGGTAGCCCGGGTCGGCGTTGATGCCGGTACCGATGGCAGTACCACCCAGGTTGATCTCGGTCAGCAGCTCGGGTGCCAGCGAACGCAGACGGTTGAGGTCTTCGGTCATGGTGGTGGCGAAGGCGCGGAATTCCTGGCCCAAGGTCATCGGCACAGCGTCCTGCAGCTGGGTACGGCCCATCTTCAATACGTGGTCGAACTCTTTACCTTTGGCAGCGAACGCCTGGATCAGGCTGTCGAGGCTGGCCAGCAGCGCGTCGTGACCCAGCAGCAGGCCCAGACGAATAGCGGTAGGGTAGGCGTCGTTGGTCGACTGTGCCATGTTTACATCGTTGTTCGGGTGCAGGTACTGGTACTCACCCTTCTGATGGCCCATGGCCTCCAGCGCGATGTTGGCGATGACTTCGTTGGCGTTCATGTTGGTAGAAGTACCAGCACCGCCTTGAATCATGTCGACCACGAACTGCTCGTGGTAGTCGCCCTTGATCAGCCGTGCGCAGGCTGCGCTGATCGCGGCATGTTTGGCATCGCTCAGGTGCCCCAGCTCACGGTTGGCGTCAGCAGCTGCCTGCTTGACCATCGCCAGGCCGACTACCAGCTTCGGGTAGTGCGACAGCGGAACCCCGGAGAGGTGGAAGTTGTTGGCAGCGCGCAGGGTCTGGATGCCGTAGTAGGCATCAGCAGGAACTTCAAGGGTACCAAGCAGATCTTTTTCGACGCGGAACGATGCAGCGGAGGACATGATGGATATCATCTCGAATTTGACCCGGCACATGCCGGAATGGCGCCAATCCTAGGCCCGAAGCGGATTTTGCGGCCAATGCTGTTGCACGCTAACCTATGCACAAACGGCATAGTGTTTGATGTGACGCCAATTGACAATCGAGCGTGTTCCATTTTGGTGCACGCCGGGAGAGATGCTTCGTGAACCTGGAAAGCAAATGGCTGGAAGACTTCAGTGCCCTGGCCTCCACCCGCAGTTTTTCGCAAGCCGCAGAGCGGCGCTTCGTCACTCAGCCGGCCTTCAGCCGACGTATCCGCAGCCTGGAAGCGGCGTTGGGGCTGACGCTGGTGAATCGTTCCCGCACGCCCATTGAACTGACCGAGTCCGGCCAGCTGTTTCTGGTCACCGCGCGTACAGTTGTCGACCAGTTGAGCGAAGTTCTCCGCCACTTGCATCACCTCGAAGGCGGGCAGGGCGAGGTCATCCAGATCGCGGCGGCTCACTCCCTGGCATCGGGCTTTTTCCCCCGCTGGGTAGCCCAGTTGCGCAACGATGGTTTGAACATCGCCACGCGCCTGGTTGCCACTAACGTCGGAGATGCGGTGCATGCATTACGCGAGGGTGGCTGCGACCTGATGCTGGCATTCTACGACCCGGATGCAGCCCTGCAGATGGACGCCGAGATCTTCCCCTCGCTGCACATGGGCACCACTGAAATGCTGCCGGTATGCGCAGTGGGTGCCGACGGCAAGCCTTTGTTCGACCTCGAAGGCGATAGCAGCGTGCCATTGCTGGCCTACAGCGCTGGCGCGTTTCTGGGCCGATCGGTGAACCTGCTGCTGCGCCAGCGCAACCTGCGCTATACCACCGTCTATGAAACAGCCATGGCCGACAGCTTGAAGAGCATGGCCCTGGAAGGCATGGGCATCGCTTGGGTGCCGCGCCTGTCGATGCGCGGCGAGCTGGACCGTGGCGAACTGGCGATCTGCGGCGGTAGCCAGTGGCATGTGCCACTGGAAATCCGTCTGTACCGCTGTGCGCTGGTGCGCAAGGCCAACGTGCGGCTGCTGTGGCGCAAGCTGGAGACGAGCGCCCAGGGTGAAGGGGCGGTTTGAGGGTTCATGCACAGGGTTGGCGAGAACGCCGGACGCGCTGAAAAGTTGTCTCGCGGGACAGCTTGCCTTTGATCCGCCAATGTGCATGGAGGGCTGGGCGGTTTACCGATGAATACGCTATAATCCCGCGCCTTCGGCCAACCTGGTCGATTCAGAATCCGTATGACAAGCCACGCCGGTCCACCTGCGTGGCTTGTTGCTTTTAGCGCGCCAGAAGGCGCTTGCAGGAGAGGCTCGACGATGAGTGCACTGGTTGGCGTGATCATGGGCTCCAAGTCCGATTGGTCCACCCTTAGCCACACCGCCGATATGCTGGAAAAACTCGGCATTCCCTACGAAGTGAAGGTGGTCTCCGCCCACCGCACCCCGGATCTGCTGTTCCAGTACGCTGAAGAAGCCGAAGGGCGTGGTATCGAGGTGATCATCGCTGGCGCTGGTGGCGCTGCCCACCTGCCAGGCATGTGCGCGGCCAAGACCCACCTGCCGGTGCTGGGCGTGCCGGTGCAGTCGTCGATGCTGTCGGGCGTCGACTCGCTGCTGTCGATCGTGCAGATGCCAGCCGGTGTACCGGTTGCCACCCTGGCCATCGGCCGTGCCGGTGCGGTCAACGCCGCGCTGCTGTCGGCGAGCATCCTCGGCGCCAAGTACCCGCAGTATCACGCGGCGCTCAAGCAGTTCCGCACCGAGCAGACCGACACCGTGCTGGACAATCCAGACCCACGTCAGGCTTGAGGCTGAACCCATGAAGATCGGTGTAATCGGTGGCGGCCAGTTGGGCCGCATGCTGGCCCTGGCGGGCACCCCGCTGGGCATGAATTTCGCCTTCCTCGACCCGGCGCCTGACGCCTGCGCCGCGCCGCTGGGCGATCACCTGCGTGCCGACTATGGCGACCAGGCCCACCTGCGCCAGTTGGCCGACGAAGTTGACCTGGTGACCTTCGAGTTCGAAAGCGTCCCGGCCGAAACCGTGGCCTTCCTCTCGCAGTTCGTTCCGGTCTACCCCAGCGCCGAAGCGCTGCGCATCGCCCGCGACCGCCTGTTCGAGAAGAGCATGTTCCGCGACCTGGGTATTCCGACCCCGGCTTTCGCCGACATCCTCTCGCAGGCCGACCTCGACGCCGCAGTTGCCAGCATCGGTCTGCCAGCCGTGCTCAAGACCCGTACCCTGGGTTATGACGGCAAGGGCCAGAAGGTTCTGCGCACACCTGAAGACGTGGTTGGCACCTTTGCCGAGCTGGGCAGCGTGCCGTGCCTGCTGGAAGGCTTCGTACCGTTCACCGGCGAGGTCTCCCTGGTGGCCGTGCGTGCCCGCGACGGCGAAACGCGCTTCTACCCGCTGGTGCACAATACCCACGACAGCGGCATCCTGCGCCTGTCGGTGGCTAGCCAGGCGCACCCGCTGCAAGCGCTGGCCGAAGACTACGTCGGCCGGGTGCTCAAGCAGCTGGACTACGTGGGCGTGATGGCTTTCGAGTTCTTCGAAGTCGACGGTGGCCTCAAGGCCAACGAAATCGCTCCGCGGGTACACAACTCCGGGCACTGGACCATCGAAGGCGCCGAGTGCAGCCAGTTCGAAAACCACCTGCGCGCCGTTGCCGGCCTGCCGCTGGGTTCCACTGCCAAGGTCGGCGAGAGCGCCATGCTCAACTTCATCGGTGAAGTGCCGGCGGTGGACAAGGTCGTCGCCATCGACGACTGCCACCTGCACCATTACGGCAAGGCCTTCAAGGTCGGGCGCAAGGTCGGCCACGCCACCCTGCGTTGCAGTGATATGGCCACGCTCGAGCGCAAGATTGCCGAAGTAGAGGCTCTGATCAGCAACTGATCGGGCTTTGGATCGAACTTCTGCAAGCGGCTGGCCCTCTGAACATGGCAACGAGCCAAAGCCCGTCTAGGCTTTGGCTTGCTCCATCTTCACTGCAGAGGGAATGCCATGGGTATCATCGGAACCATCTTCATCGGCCTCATCGTCGGCCTGCTGGCCCGCTTCATCAAGCCGGGCGACGACAGCATGGGCTGGATCATGACCATCCTGCTGGGTATTGCCGGCTCCCTGCTCGCCACTTACGGTGGCCAGGCATTGGGGATCTACCAGGCCGGGCAGGCTGCGGGCTTCTTCGGCGCGCTGGTCGGTGCCGTGGTGCTTCTGGTGATCTACGGATTAATCAAGAAACGCTGAATACTGGTTAGAATGCTCGGCAATTCATCCGAGTTGCCGAGCATTTCCATGCGTGCCTTTTTCCTCATTCCCCTGCTTCTGGCCAGCACCCTGGCCCATGCCGAGCTGCCTGAAACCGACTGGCTGGAGCTGATGCCAAAGTCGGACCAGAAAGCCCTCGAGCAAATGCCCGAGATCGACCACAACTCGCCGGAGGCCATGGGTACGTTCACCGACAAGGGTGGCCTGAAGCAGAGCAAGGGTTTGCCGGCGGTGATGTATTCGACCAAGACCGTGGCGGCAATGAACGGCAAGGAAATCCGCTTGGGTGGTTACCCGGTGCCGCTGGAGAGCGATGCCAAGGGCAACAGCACCCTGTTCTTCCTGGTGCCGTACCCTGGCGCCTGCATTCACGTGCCGCCCCCGCCGCCGAACCAGCTGGTGCTGGTGCGCTATGCAAAGGGATTGAAGATCGACGACATCTACACGCCGCTTTGGGTTAGCGGGACGTTGAAGGTGGAGAAGGTCAGCAATGACCTGGCCGATGCGGCCTATGCGCTGGATGCGGGGAAGGTGAGGGTGGTAGAGGACGCTGATCTTTGAGGGTGACTGTACTGGCCCTATCGCCGGCAAGCCGGCTCCCACAAGTTGGACTGCCCCCAAGTACCCCGCAGTGTTCAAGCAGTGCAGTGTACCTGTGGGAGCCGGCTTGCCGGCGATAGGGCCGGTGATATCACTGCAAGGCTCAGATCACTTCACAGCCGATGGCGACCTTCAGCGCAGTGCTCGCCCCTGGCTTCAACTCGACCACATCATCCCAGACATTCGCCGTCTCGATGCACAACATCCGCTGCCAGCCATCATCGGCCATGTCGGGTAGCTCCCTGGCCCGGTCGGTCCAAGGGTTCCAGATTACCGCCGAGCGCGAACCGCTACTGGTCAGGGTAATGCGCCGGTCCCAGTGCGGGTCGACGATGCTCAGCCGAGCAGGGGTATTCAGGTAGATACGGTCGGTCTCACCGGTAAACGCCAGCGCACCCTGCTCCTGCCGCTGTTCCCAGTCCGCCAGGGTCTCGATATAACCCAGCCCTTCGACACCTTCGACCCGTGCCTGGCGTACATCGCTGACGGCAAAGTAACTGTGCAGGGCCTGGCTGATGGTGACTGGGGTGTTGCCCAGGTTGCGGCTGGTCAGGGTCAGCTCAAGTGCATCCCCCATCACTACCGTCAGCCTCAGCTCGACGTCATGCGGCCAGTCCGGCAGATCACCCTGGGCTTCTGGCAGCTCGAATTCGATGCGCAGTGCGCTGCCCGCTTCTTCAATGCCCAGCAACTTCCAGTCACGGGTGCGGGCCAACCCATGGGCGGGGGCCTGCTTGCCAAGGTACATGCCTTGTACGGCTGCCGGGTTGCGCTGCAGGTTACCAAACCACGGCCAGCATACCGGCACGCCCGCGCGCACCGACTTGCCCTGCTGGAAGATGGCCTGGTCGCTCAGCCAAAGCAGCGGCGGCTCGCCGACACGCTGGTAGCTGAGGATCTGCGCACCCTGCTGGGCGATCAGTAGTTCGGCACGGTCGCTGGTAATACGCCAGCAGTTGAGTTCGCCGTGTAGCTCGGTTTCGACCTTGAAGGTAGCCATTGCGCTTGTCTCATTGATTGCCTGTGGGCCTTCGACCCGGTGACGTGCAATGAGTTTAACGCGCGAGTGGCTCAGCGACGAGGCACCGAGCGGGTGCGGCCGCTGCCATCGATGGCAACGAAGACGAACGCTGCTTCGGTGACCTTGCGCCATTCGCTGGAAAGCGGGTCGTCGCTCCACACCTCGACCATCATCTGGATCGAGCTGCGGCCGATTTCCAGGGTCTGGGTATAAAAGGACAGCTGCGCGCCCACGGCTACCGGCACCAGGAACGCCATGCGGTCGATCGCCACCGTGGCCACCCGGCCGCCAGCGACGCGGCTGGCCATGGCCGTGCCGGCGAGGTCCATCTGGGCGACCAGCCAGCCGCCAAAAATGTCGCCGAAACCGTTGGTTTCGCGGGGCAACGCAGTAATCTGCAAGGCCAGATCGCCTTGCGGGATAGGATCTTCTTGTTCGAGCTCAATCATGCGGTGGGGCCTCTGACCCGTGACGCTTTCGTTGGTGTGGCGCAAAGGCCGGGTAAACGATTCAGCTTGAAACATACTACGCCGATTTCGTTTCGCTGGACGGCCATAGGGAAACTCTGCGAAACCGTCTGACAGTAAAGACCGGCGTTTTCGCACAACATCCCAGGTGGGCAGCAACGTTTTCCTACGAGCGGCCAGTATATATAGCCGAACGCCCAGCGACGACCGCACATTCATGAATATCTGTATGGATTTTGTATCGCTTTCAGCACGGCTCGGCAATTTGCTATCTTCGCCTGTCCCAGCAATCCAGAAGCCGCGCGCCAAGCGGCCTGCATGACCTACAAGAGAAGAACGAGCGATGACCTCCGTGCCGAGCAGTATCGATCAGCCCTCGCGGCCGCTGACCCGCAGTGACTACAAGACCCTTTCACTGTCCGCCCTCGGCGGAGCCCTGGAGTTCTACGACTTCATCATTTTCGTGTTCTTCGCCACGGTGGTCGGCAAGCTGTTCTTCCCGCCCGACATGCCCGAATGGCTCCGTTTGATGCAAACCTTCGGCATCTTTGCCGCCGGCTACCTGGCCCGCCCGCTGGGCGGGATCGTCATGGCCCACTTCGGCGACCTGCTCGGGCGCAAGAAGATGTTCACCCTGAGCATCTTCATGATGGCCCTGCCAACGTTGATCATGGGCCTGCTGCCGACCTATGCACAGATCGGCCTGTGGGCGCCGATCCTGCTGTTGCTGATGCGCGTGATTCAGGGGGCGGCGATCGGTGGCGAGGTGCCGGGCGCGTGGGTGTTCGTCTCCGAGCACGTACCGGCACGCAACACTGGCTACGCCTGCGGCACGCTGACGGCGGGCCTGACCTCGGGCATCCTGCTGGGCTCGCTGGTCGCCACGCTGATCAACAGTGTCTTTACCCCCGTTGAGGTGGCGGATTACGCCTGGCGCATCCCGTTCCTGCTGGGAGGCGTATTCGGCCTGTTCTCGGTGTACCTGCGCCGCTGGTTGCACGAAACCCCGGTGTTCGCCGAGATGCAGCAGCGCAAGGCGCTGGCCGAAGAGCTGCCGCTGCGTGCGGTGCTGCGTGACCACCGTGGCGCGATCGTCCTGTCGATGCTGCTGACCTGGCTGCTGTCGGCCGGCATCGTGGTGGTGATCCTGATGACCCCGGCGCTGCTGCAGAGCTTCTACCAGGTCAGCCCCAGCGATTCGCTCAAGGCAAACAGCCTGGCCATCGTCCTGCTCAGCCTCGGCTGCATCGCAGCCGGCCGGCTGGCCGACCGCTTCGGTGCCGGGCGCGTGTTCATCGTTGGCAGCCTGTTGCTGCTGGCCAGCTCCTGGACCTTCTACCACAGCTTGCCGACCCGCCCCGACCTGCTGTTCCCGCTGTATGCGCTGACCGGTTTGTGCGTCGGTATTGTCGGTGCCGTGCCCTACGTGATGGTCAAGGCCTTCCCGCCGGTAGTGCGGTTCAGCGGGTTGTCTTTCTCTTACAACATGGCCTACGCGATCTTCGGCGGGTTGACGCCGATGGTGGTTACCGCGCTGCTCAAGGTTAGCCCGATGGCACCTGCTTATTATGTTGCCGGCCTGTGCGCCGTCGGTCTGATTGTGGGCCTGTACCTGCTCGCGAATAAGCGCTGAAACCTAACTAATTCCGCTCCTGCAACATCTTGAAAGGCCATCCCGGGTTTCCGGTGATGGCCTTTCATCCAATTGTCATATTGAAGTCATATCGTGTTCATGCGGCCTGCAGATACTTGGGCCCGATCCATCCAACACCCCCAATATTCCTGCTAGGAGCAAGGCATGAAACTGAAGCGTTTGATGGCGGCCCTTACCTTCGCCGCCGCTGGCGTAGCAACCGCCAATGCGGTAGCCGCTGTCGACCCAGCAATCCCGACCTACACCAAGACCACCGGTGTTTCGGGCAACCTCTCCAGCGTCGGTTCGGACACCCTCGCCAACCTGATGACTCTGTGGGCCGAGGCCTACAAGAAGGAATATCCAAACGTAAACATCCAGATCCAGGCTGCCGGCTCCTCCACCGCGCCACCCGCGCTGACCGAAGGCACCGCCAACCTCGGCCCGATGAGCCGCAAGATGAAGGACGTCGAGCTGCAGGCGTTCGAGCAGAAGTACGGCTACAAGCCGACTGCCATCCCGGTTGCCGTCGACGCCCTGGCCGTATTCGTGCACAAGGACAACCCGATCAAAGGCCTGACCATGGCCCAGGTCGATGCGATCTTCTCGTCCACCCGCCTGTGCGGCGCCAAGGCCGATGTCAAAACCTGGGGTGACCTGGGCGTGACCGGCGACCTGGCCAACAAGCCAGTGCAGCTGTTCGGCCGTAACTCGGTGTCGGGCACCTACGGCTACTTCAAGGAAGAAGCCCTGTGCAAAGGCGATTTCAAGCCTAACGTCAACGAACAGCCTGGTTCGGCTTCGGTCGTGCAGTCGATCAGCTCCTCGCTGAACGGCATCGGCTACTCGGGCATCGGCTACAAGACCGCCAGCGTCAAGACAGTGGCCCTGGCCAAGAAAGAAGGCGGTGAGTTCATCGAAGACAACGAAGCCAACGCCCTGAACGGTTCGTATCCGCTGTCGCGCTTCCTCTACGTCTACGTCAACAAAGCCCCGAACAAGCCTCTGGCCCCGCTGGACGCCGAGTTCATCAAGCTGGTGCTGTCGCAAGCTGGCCAGCAGGTCGTGGTGAAGGATGGTTACATCCCGCTGCCGGCCAAAGTGGTCGACAAGACCCTGGCTGACCTGGGCCTGTCCCACGCCGGTAACGTTGCAAAGAAGTAAGTAACTGAGGAAGAGGCCGGCACTGCTGCTGGCCTCCTCCACGAATTCTCGGTCCGAAGCCAGGGTTCCTGAGCGGCGGGCTTTTTTGCGTCAATGCACTGTCATGTTTTTGTCATACGGGACCGCTAGGGTGTGCGCATGAATGATCTGGCCAACTCCACAATGACCCAAAATTCCCCTCCCGTGCGGATTGATTTCAATACGCCCGAGTTGCAACGCAAGCGCCGCATGCGCGCTCTCAAGGATCGCCTGACCCGCTGGTATGTACTGGTGGGCGGGCTTGCCGTGCTGGCAGCCATCACCCTGATCTTCTTCTATCTGGCTTACGTGGTGCTGCCGCTGTTCCAGGGCGCCGAGCTGACCAGCAAGAAGGCACTGGAGCCGACCTGGCTGCAGCAGGATGCCGGCAAGCCGCTGATGATCGCCCTTGAAGAGCAGAACCTGGTCGGCATGCGCGTTTCGGACAAGGGTCAGGCACTGTTCTTCGATACCAAGACTGGTAATGAGCTCAAGCGTGTCGACCTGCCGCTGCCAGCAGGCACGCAAGTCAGTTCGATCAGCACCGACCAGCCGGGTAGCCCGATGGTGGTGCTGGGGCTGTCCAACGGTAAGGCGCTGGTGTTCCACCACACCTACAAGATCACTTACCCGGACAACAAGAAGACCATCGCCCCCGGCATCGACTACCCGTACGGCCAGGAGCCCTTCGTGCTCGATGACCAAGGCCGTGCGCTGGAACACGTCAGCGTCAACGTCAACGGCGATACCCTGCTGCTGGCCGGCTCTACCGGTGCGCACCTGCAGGTGCTCGAGCTGACGCGCACCGAGAACATGATGACCGACGAGGTCACCACCGAAGAGAACCGCATCGAACTGCCGCAGATGACCGAGACGGTGAAGAACATCTTCATCGATCCGCGTCAGCAGTGGCTGTACGTGATCAACGGCCGTGCCACCGCAGACGTCTTCAGCCTGCGTGACAAGAGCCTCAACGGCCGCTACAAGCTGTCCGAGAGCGCCGACACCGAGATCACCGCCACCGCGCAACTGGTCGGCGGCATCTCGCTGATCGTGGGTGACTCTAAAGGTGGCCTGGCCCAGTGGTTCATGGCCCGCGACGCGGATGGTGAATCGCGCTTCAAGCAGATCCGCACCTTCCAGATGGGCAAGGCGCCGGTTGTGCAGATCGATGCCGAAGAGCGCCGCAAGGGCTTCATCGCCCTGGACAGCGACGGCAAGCTTGGTGTGTTCCACAGCACTGCACACCGTACGCTGCTGGTGGAGCCGGCTGCCGAAGGGGCTGGCATCCTGGCCCTGTCGCCACGCGCCAACCGCATCATCATCGAAGAAGGTGGCAAGCTGCTGCCGTTGAGCCTGAAGAACCCGCACCCTGAAGTGTCCTTCAGCGCACTGTGGGGCAAGGTCTGGTACGAGAACTACGACGAGCCCAAGTACGTCTGGCAGTCGACCGCTTCGAACACCGACTTCGAGCCCAAGCTGAGCCTGTCGCCACTGACCTTCGGTACCCTCAAGGCCGCGTTCTACGCGATGATCCTGGCGGCACCGCTGGCCATTGCCGCTGCGATCTACACCGCCTATTTCATGGCCCCGGGCATGCGCCGCAAGGTCAAGCCGGTGATCGAACTGATGGAAGCGATGCCGACGGTGATCCTCGGCTTCTTCGCCGGCCTGTTCCTGGCACCGTACCTGGAAGGTCACCTGCCGGGTGTGTTCAGCCTGTTCGTGCTGATGCCGTTCGGCATCCTGCTGGCGGGCTTCATCTGGAGCCGCCTGCCGGAGTCGATCCGCCTGCGTGTGCCGGATGGTTGGGAAGCTGCGATCCTGATCCCGGTGATCCTGTTCACCGGCTGGTTCGCCCTGACCATGAGCCCGTACCTGGAGACCTGGTTCTTTGGCGGTGACATGCGCCTGTGGATCACCAACGACCTGGGTATCACCTACGACCAGCGCAACGCCCTGGTAGTCGGTATCGCCATGGGCTTTGCGGTTATCCCGAACATCTACTCGATCGCCGAAGACGCCGTGTTCAGTGTGCCGCGCAGCCTGACCCTGGGCTCCCTGGCCCTGGGTGCGACGCCGTGGCAGACCCTGACCCGCGTGGTCATCCTGACCGCCAGCCCGGGTATCTTCTCGGCACTGATGATCGGTATGGGCCGTGCAGTGGGCGAGACCATGATCGTGCTGATGGCCACCGGCAACACCCCGGTGATGGAGATGAACCTGTTCGAAGGCATGCGCACCCTGGCCGCCAACGTGGCGGTCGAGATGCCCGAGTCGGAAGTCGGCGGCAGCCATTATCGCGTGCTGTTCCTCGCTGCACTCGTGCTGCTGATGTTCACCTTCGTCATGAACACCTTGGCCGAGCTGATTCGCCAGCGTCTGCGCAAGAAATACTCGTCGCTTTGATAGAAAGGTAGAGATCCGTGAAAAAGGATTCCCTCAAAGGCTGGTTCAAGAGCGGCGCCCCCGGCGTCTGGATCAGCGGTGGCGCGGTGGCCATGGCGGTGATCATGACCGTCGGCCTGCTGGCTGTGATCGCCGTGCGCGGCCTGGGCCACTTCTGGCCGGCCGACCTGGTCCAGGCAACCTACAAGGTGCCGGGCCAGGCTGACCACATCGTGGTCGGTGAAGTGGTACAGAAGGAAGAAGTGCCCCGCGCCCGCCTGAAAGGTGCCGGCTTGCCGGTACCGGACGAAGGCCCGGAGTTCATGACTCGCGAGCTGATCAAGGTGGGTAACCGCGACCTCAACGGCAGCGACTTCACCTGGGTGGTCGGCGACTGGCTGGTCGATGAACAGCACCCGGCCGACCTGATTGCCCTGGAGCGCCGCGAGTGGGGCAACTTCTATGGCTACCTGGTCAGCGTCAAGGAAGAAGGCCGTGTCGTTGCCCAAGGCGCTGATGCCTGGAATGAGCTGCAAGCCCGCCTCAAGCGCGCCAACCAACTCAACGGCGAACTGCAGCAGCTCGAGAAGAAAGACATCGGTGCCATCAACCATGGCCTCGAACGCCTGCGCCTGCACGGTCGCAAGCTGGAGCTGGAAGGCAAGCTGGACGCTGCTGCCCAGGCCGACATGGACGCCGAGCGCGCCGAGCTGAACAGCCGCTACAAGGCCATCGAAGACCGCCTCAGCGGCCTGCACCAGGCGTTCGCCCGCGACAGCCTGGTTGCCCGCGACGGCAACGGCCGCGAAGTGGAGATCAACCTGAGCAAGGTGGTGCATGCCATCCAGCCGAACGGCATGTCCGGGCTGACCAAGATGGGCACCTACTTCGCCAAGGTCTGGGAGTTCCTCAGCGACGACCCGCGTGAAGCCAACACCGAGGGCGGTATCTTCCCGGCGATCTTCGGTACCGTGATGATGACCCTGATCATGGCCGTGATCGTTACACCGTTCGGCGTACTGGCCGCGGTCTACCTGCGTGAATACGCCAGGCAAGGCCCGGTGACCCGCCTGATCCGCATCGCCGTGAACAACCTGGCGGGCGTTCCGGCGATCGTCTACGGCGTGTTCGGCCTGGGCTTCTTCGTCTACGTGCTGGGTGGTTCGATCGACCGGCTGTTCTTCCCTGAATCGCTGCCGGCACCGACCCTGGGTACCCCGGGCCTGCTGTGGGCATCGCTGACCCTGGCGCTGCTGGCGGTGCCGGTGGTGATCGTGGCCACCGAAGAAGGCCTGGCGCGCATCCCACGCACGGTCCGTGAGGGTTCGCTGGCGCTGGGTGCGACCAAGGCCGAGACCCTGTGGAAGATCGTGCTGCCGATGGCCAGCCCGGCGATGATGACCGGCATGATCCTCGCCGTGGCCCGCGCTGCCGGTGAAGTGGCGCCGCTGATGCTGGTGGGTGTCGTGAAGCTGGCGCCGTCGTTGCCGCTGGACGGCAACTACCCGTACCTGCACCTGGACCAGAAGATCATGCACCTGGGCTTCCACATCTACGACGTCGGCTTCCAGAGCCCCAACGTCGAGGCCGCGCGGCCACTGGTGTACGCCACCGCGCTGCTGCTGGTAATGGTAATTGCCACCCTCAACCTCTCGGCGGTGTGGATCCGTAACCACCTGCGCGAGAAGTACAAGGCGCTCGACCACTGAGCCTGATTTGCAAGCGTGCCGCCCGCAGTCGGGCGGCCCTTTGAAACGAATTGATAGCGTATGGAGTTGACCATGCAGCAAGAATCCCACACCCACGGCATCGACATGTCTGCCCTGGGCCGCGACAAGCAGAGCCTGCGCCTGGCCGAAGAAACCGTTGCCATCGAAGTACCGGGCCTGAGCCTGTTCTATGGCGACAAGCAAGCCCTGTTCGACGTCAGCCTGAATATCCCCAAGCAGCGCGTGACCGCTTTCATCGGCCCGTCCGGCTGCGGCAAGTCGACCCTGCTGCGTACCTTCAACCGCATGAACGACCTGGTTGACGGCTGCCGCGTTGAAGGCGCCATCAACCTGTACGGCAACAACATCTACCGCAAGGGCGAGGACGTGGCCGAGCTGCGCCGCCGCGTCGGCATGGTGTTCCAGAAGCCCAACCCGTTCCCCAAGACCATCTACGAGAACGTGGTCTACGGCCTGCGGATCCAGGGCATCAACAAGAAGCGCGTGCTCGACGAGGCCGTCGAGTGGGCCCTGAAGGGCGCCGCCCTGTGGGACGAGGTCAAGGACCGCCTGCACGACTCGGCTCTGGGCCTGTCCGGTGGCCAGCAGCAGCGTCTGGTGATTGCCCGTACCATCGCCGTGGAGCCTGAAGTACTGCTGCTCGACGAACCTTGCTCGGCACTTGACCCGATCTCGACCTTGAAGGTCGAAGAGCTGATCTACGAACTGAAATCCAAGTACACCATCGTTATCGTGACCCACAACATGCAACAGGCGGCCCGTGTTTCGGACTACACCGCCTTCATGTACATGGGCAAACTGGTCGAATTCGGTGATACCGACACCCTGTTCACCAACCCGGCGAAGAAGCAGACCGAAGACTACATCACCGGTCGCTACGGCTAGGCACCTCCCCCCGTGGGAGCGGGGGCCAGGGAACGATACGAACTACTTGAAGCTTGCAGCTTCTTCGCGGAGCGAAACGATGATCAACAAAGAAAGCCTGACGCACCATATTTCCCAACAGTTCAACGCCGAGCTGGAGGAGGTGCGCAGCCACCTTCTGGCCATGGGCGGCCTGGTCGAAAAGCAGGTCAACGACGCGGTCACCGCGCTGATCGAGGCCGACTCGGGTCTGGCCCAGCAGGTGCGTGAAGTCGACGAGCAGATCAACCAGATGGAGCGCAACATCGACGAGGAGTGCGTGCGCATCCTCGCCCGTCGCCAGCCGGCGGCCTCCGACCTGCGGCTGATCATCAGCATCTCCAAGTCGGTGATCGACCTGGAGCGCATTGGTGACGAATCGACCAAGATCGCCCGCCGCGCCATCCAGTTGTGCGAGGAAGGCGAGTCGCCGCGCGGTTACGTCGAGGTGCGCCACATCGGCGACCAGGTACGCAACATGGTGCGTGATGCGCTCGACGCCTTCGCCCGCTTCGACGCCGACCTGGCGCTGTCGGTGGCGCAATACGACAAGACCATCGACCGTGAGTACAAGACCGCTCTGCGCGAGCTGGTGACCTACATGATGGAAGACCCGCGGTCGATCTCGCGGGTGTTGAGCGTCATCTGGGCCCTGCGTTCGCTGGAGCGTATCGGCGACCACGCGCGCAACATCTCGGAGCTGGTGATCTACCTGGTTCGCGGCACCGATGTGCGCCACATGGGCCTCAAGCGCATGAAGGCAGAAGTCCAGGGTACTGCGCTGGATGAGGCCGAAATCGCTAATGTTCCGGCTGAACCGGACGATAAATAAGATTGCTCCCGAGCATCGACGCCCGGCCTTCGCCGGGCGTTTTCGTTTGCGCCAGAGCAGTCAGCAGGCACCCGCGAACGATGCAAAGAAGTCCCGGCGTGGCCCAGGTATTGGCAAATGGCCACCAATCGACGGTAGGCTAGTCCGGGTTCAAGAGGAGTATCGATGAGTAAAGTCAATGTGCTGGTCGTGGATGACGCGCCGTTCATTCGTGATCTGGTAAGGAAGTGCCTGCGTAATGCCTTCCCCGGCATGGTCATCGAAGACGCGGTCAACGGCCGCAAGGCCATGACCCTGTTGGGCAAAGAGCAGTTCGACCTGGTGCTGTGCGACTGGGAGATGCCGGAAATGTCCGGCCTGGAACTGCTCACCTGGTGCCGTCAGCAGCCAGAGATGAAGAGCCTGCAGTTCATCATGGTGACCAGCCGTGGCGACAAGGAGAACGTGATTCAGGCCATCCAGGCCGGCGTGTCCGACTTCGTCGGCAAGCCGTTCACCAATGAGCAGCTGCTGACCAAGGTAAAAAAGGCCCTGACCAGGATCGGCAAGCTCGACAGCCTGATGGCAGGCGGCCCGGCGCGGGTCAACTCGGCCTTTGCCAACGATTCCTTGAGCGCGCTGACTGGCGGCAAGCCTGAAGCGGTCAAGGTTGCGGCACCTGCAGCGGCCAAACCGTTGATCAACGCTCCGCAGCCGCAGACTGCAGCTGCTGCTGCACAGTCCGGCCGTGGCCAGGGCCAGTTGCGCCTGTCCAGCGGCACCCAGCCTTGTGTCATCAAGGCCCTGAGCCTCAAGGAGGCGCTGCTGGTGGTGCGTCGCAGTGCCAACCTGCCACAGGTGCTGGAAGGGGCGGTGCTTGACCTGGAGCAGGGCGAGAGCGCCGAGGTGGCGCGGTTGAATGGTTACCTGCATGCCGTGGCAGCGCTGGAGCCTAAGCCTGACAGCGACTGGTTGCAGCTGACGTTCAAGTTCGTCGATCAGGATGCGCAGAAGCTCGATTACCTGTCGCGGCTGATCGCCCGTGGTACGGCGCAGAAGCATTTCACCCCCGGCGCCTGATCTGGCCTTCCGGGGATCCTGTAGGAGCGGCTTCAGCCGCGAACACCGGCGAAGCCGGTGCCATTCACCGCGGCGCCTGCTTCGCGGCTGAAGCCGCTCCTACAGGGTATGCGGTGCGCTTGCGGGCCTGAAGTCTGTGGCTACCCTGTGGGAGCCGGCATCCGACCAACTGTCATACCGCTCCGCAAATCCCGCTGCTAGGCTTCGACAGAACATCACCTGTCAAAAAGCCACTATCATGCCCGCCATCGCCCGCTTGCTGCTTTTGTGTGCCTTGCTTTCGGCCTCGGCGTCGAGTTTGGGCATGACCATCTACAAGACCACCGACAATTTCGGCGTGGCTTCCTACTCCGAGCGGCCCAGCCCAGGCGCAAAAGCCTTCGAGCTGCGCGAGCCGATGTTCGAGCGGTTGGACCGCCAGGTGCGCCTGCAGACCGAGCCGTTCCCCGGCGGTGTTCGCTTCGTGGTGCGTAACGAGCTTTACGTGCCCATGCAGGTCGAGCTGCGCATCGACCAGCTGGCCAATGCCTTCGGCGGCAATGGCCCGCGGCTGATACGTGCCGTGGTCGGGCCGCGCTCTACCAAGGTGCTCAGCTCGGTGCTGGCGGCGCCCGGCGGGCCGCTGAAGTATGCCAGCAACTTTCAATACGCCATGGGCGACCCTGGCCAGCGTTCGCAGGCCTATCGCTACCCCTTCCCGTGGAAAGGCGGGCCGTTCCGGCTCAGCCAGGGGCCCAACGGCCGCTTCAGCCATTTCGGCCCCAAGGGCCGTTACGCCATGGACATCGCCATGCCGGAAGGCACACCGATCATTGCGGCGCGGGGCGGGATGGTGGTGAAAGTCGAGAACAACCAGACCGGGCGAGGCACCAACCCCTCAGGCAATTTCGTGCGCATTCTGCACCCGGACGGCACCATGGGCGTGTACCTGCACCTGATGCGCGGTTCGGTAGTGGTAACCGAGGGGCAGCAGGTGGCGTTGGGGCAGGCGCTGGCGAAGTCGGGCAATACCGGCAACAGCAGCGGGCCACACCTGCACTTCGTGGTGCAGCGCAACGTCGGGCTGGCGCTGGAGTCGATACCCTTTCAGTTCGACCGGCCGATCGGCGGGCTGCCGGACTTCACGGCCGGCAACCCTTGAGGATACTTGCTCGTGTGTGATTTATAAGCTACAAGTGCTGTATGAAGAGCATCAAACAAACTGCCACCTACAGGAATTGGGAACGCAAGCTTCGGGACAAGCGGGCAAGGGCTATCATCGCCGCACGTATTTTTCGTCTGGCGCATGGATTGCTAGGTGATGTTCAGCCTGTGGGTCAAGGCATTAGTGAACTGCGTATCCACCACGGCCCCGGTTACCGCGTGTATTTCCAGCAGCGTGGACATCAGCTGGTATTGTTGTTGTGTGGTGGAGACAAGAGCAGCCAGGCACGCGATATCGAGACAGCGAAAACCCTGGCCAGCCAGTGGAGTGACGACGAATGAAAGAACAGTTCTATGACTATGATCCAGCCGAAGCGCTGACGGACGCAGAATCAATCGCCGTGTTTATGGAAGACGCTTTCGAAACGGGTGATGCAGCCTACATCGCGCAGGCTCTTGGTGTGGTCGCTCGCGCTAAGGGAATGTCGGCCATAGCGAATGAGGCAGGCGTTTCCCGGGAGCACCTCTACCGTTCGTTCTCGGAAAAGGGCAACCCCACCTTGAAAACAATGCTGGCGGTGATGCGAGCCGTTGGTTTGGACCTGACGACCCGCAAGCACATAAAACCTGCAAACTGACCAGCATTATCCATGGGGCCGCGATGCGGCCCGGTTGCGTCAATCGAGCTTGAGCACCTTGGCCAGCACGATCTTCGGCCCTTTCATCTTCTTGATGATGATGCGCAGGCCCTCGACCTCCAGCACTTCCTCTTCTTCAGGCACGCGCTTGAGGGTCTCGTAAATCAGCCCGGCCAGGGTTTCCGCCTCGATGTGGTCAAGGTCGATGCCTAGCAGGCGCTCGACCTTGAACAGCGGCGTGTCGCCACGCACCAGCAGCTTGCCCGGCTGGTAGGCGAGGATGCCGCGCTCGGTCTTGCGGTGCTCGTCCTGAATGTCACCCACCAGCACTTCCAGCACGTCTTCCATGGTCAGGTAACCGATCACCTTGCCATCGGCTTCCTCGACCAGCACGAAGTGCGCGCCACCCTTGCGGAACTGCTCCAGCAACTGCGACAGCGGCATATGCCGCGACACGCGCTCCAGCGGACGGGCCAGGTCTTCGAGGTCGACGGTTTCCGGCAGGTGTTCCAGCTCGGCCAGCTCCAGCAGCAGGTCCTTGATGTGCAGAAGCCCGGTGAACTCTTCACGCTCGGCGTCGTACAGCGGGTAGCGGCTGAACTTGTGGCGGCGCACCAAGGCGAGGATTTCCTTGAGCGGTGCATGGGCGTCGATGCTGACCATATCCTCACGGGAGTTGGCCCAGTCGACCACCTCCAGCTCGCCCATTTCCACGGCCGAGGCCAGCACACGCATGCCCTGGTCGCTTGGGTCCTGGCCTCGGCTGGAGTGCAGGATCAGCTTGAGCTCTTCGCGGCTGTAATGGTGCTCGTGGTGCGGGCCTGGCTCGCCCTGGCCGGCAATGCGCAGGATGGTGTTGGCGCTGGCGTTGAGCAGGTAGATGGCCGGGTACATCAACCAGTAGAACAGGTACAGCGGCACGGCCGTCCACAGCGACAGCAGCTCGGGCTTGCGGATCGCCCAGGACTTGGGCGCCAGCTCGCCGACCACGATGTGCAGGTACGAGATGACGAAGAAGGCGACGAAGAACGACACGGCCTTGATCAGTTCGGGGGTATCGACCCCGAAATAGGCCAGCAGTGGTTCGAGCAGGTGGGCGAATGCCGGTTCACCGACCCAGCCAAGGCCCAGCGAGGCGAGGGTGATGCCCAGCTGGCAGGCCGACAGGTAGGCGTCGAGCTGGTTGTGTACCTTGCGCAGGATGCTGCCGCGCCAGCCGTGCTGTTCGGCGATGGACTCGACGCGCGTGGAGCGCAGCTTGACCATGGCGAACTCGGCGGCAACGAAGAAGCCGTTGAGCAGCACCAGGAACAAGGCAAAAAGGATCATGCCGAAATCGGCGAAGAGCGAGGTGAGGCTGATACCAGGGGAAGGGTCCATGATGGAGTTTTTACGGGGTCCGTCTTAGAAAAGGTAGAAAGAAAAGTGCCAGCGTTTGCTGGCACAGGGGATCCAATGTAGCGGCTGGGGCGACAAAAGCAAAGTGGCCCTTGGCATCAACCCTTGTCGTTGGCCAATTGTGCCAGTGGGAAGTGACAGGTGAACGTGCTGCCATGGCCTGGCACGCTGCTGATCTCCAGGCGCCCGCGGTGGCGCATCAGCACATGCTTGACGATCGCCAGCCCCAGCCCGGTACCCCCGGTATTGGAGGCTCGGCTGGAGTCGACGCGGTAGAAGCGTTCGGTCAGGCGTGGCAGGTGTTTGGCATCGATACCAACCCCCGAGTCCTGCACCGACAGGTGGGCGCCCTGTTCGTCGGCCCACCAGCGGATGCGGATGCTGCCGGCGTCCTGGGTGTATTTCACCGCATTGAACACCAGGTTGGAGAACGCGCTGCGCAGTTCCGACTCGCTGCCCTTCAAACGCAGGCCGGGCGAGGTCTCCAGGGTAATGCGCTGGTTGCGGGGGCCGGACAGCGCCTGGGCGTCGTTGTTGATCGCGGCCAGCAACGCATCGACCGGCACCGGCTGGTTGTCCGAGGGGTAGTCGGTGGCTTCCAGCTTGGCCAGCAGCAGCAGGTCGTTGAGCAGCGTTTGCATGCGCGAACCTTGCTGGCTCATCTGCTGCAGCGCCCGGCTCCACCGCGGGTTCACGTCCTCGACGTTATCCAGCAGGGTTTCCAGGTAGCCGCTGATCACCGTCAGCGGCGTACGCAGCTCGTGCGAGACGTTGGCCACGAAGTCCTTGCGCATCTGCTCGAGCTGATGGATGCGGGTGACATCGCGCACCAGCATCAGATGCTCGTTGTTGCCATAGCGGGTGAGGTGCAGCTGCACCCGCATGCGGTCATTGATCGGGGAGGGGATTTCCAGCGGTTCGGCGTAGTTTTCCGACTCGAAGTATTCCTTGAAGCGTGGGTGGCGCACCAGGTTGGTGACCGGCTGGCCGCCATCCTGTGGGGTCTTGAAGCCCAGCAGGGTTTCGGCTGCGCGGTTCCACCACTCCAGGTTACCGTCGCTGTCGAGCATGATCACCGCGTCACGCAGGGCGGCGGTGGACTCCTGCACCCGGTCGATCACCGCCTGCAAGCGGCCGCGTACGCGCTGGTCGCGGCGCTGCAGGTGGTAGATGCTGTCGAATACCTCGCCCCACAGGCCATAGCCATCGGGCGGTGCTTCATCGGGCTTGTGGTTGCGCAGCCAGTCGTGCAGGCGCAGCAGCTGTTTGAGGGTCCAACCCAGGTAGAAGCCCAGGCCGATGGCCAGGCTCCAGCCGTAATAGCCGCTGACCAGGCCGCCAATCAGGCAGACGGTGATCAGCAGCAACAAGTGGCGAATCAGGGTCGCGTGCCAGTTCTGGTTCAATTGACGGTCCTTGTACAACGACGTGCAGGCTTGCGCTCAGGTGCTCGATCAGCTTTTGGTCGAGAAGCGGTAGCCAGTGCCCCGGACGGTTTGTACCAGATTTTCATACGCCTCACCCAGCGCCTTGCGCAGGCGACGGATGTGCACGTCGACCGTGCGCTCCTCGACGTAGACGTTGCCGCCCCAAACCTGGTCGAGCAACTGGCCGCGGGTGTAGGCGCGCTCCTGGTGGGTCATGAAGAACTGCAGCAGGCGGTATTCGGTGGGGCCCATTTCGGCCGGTTTGCCGTCGATGGTCACGCGGTGGCTGATCGGATCGAGCAGCAGGCCACCGACTTCGATCGGCGCTTCGCTGTCGCTGGGGCCGGTGCGGCGCAGCACGGCCTTCAGGCGCGCTACCAGCTCGCGTGGCGAAAACGGCTTGGTGATGTAGTCATCGGCACCGACTTCCAGGCCTTGGATCTTGTTGTCCTCTTCACCCTTGGCGGTCAGCATGATGATCGGAATATCACCGGTCAGCTCATCGCGCTTGAGGCGGCGGGCCAGTTCGATGCCGGAGGTGCCGGGCAGCATCCAGTCGAGCAGGATCAGGTCAGGCTTGCGGTCGACGATGATCGCATGGGCCTGCTGCGAGTTCTCGGCTTCCAGGCAGTCATAGCCGGCCATTTCCAGGGCAACGGCGATCATCTCGCGAATAGGTGCTTCGTCGTCGACGATCAGAATGTTTCTGCCAACCATGCTCTAAACCTCTCCTGGAATATCGTGTCTGGCCCGCATTAGATAACGGAATTATTGCAGCTGTGTGACAGAGGGTTGGCCGTTCTGGCGACATTGCGTGACTGGGCTAGGCTTGAAAGGGCCGCCGCGGCGGCAATCTGAACGCTCTCCACCCCCGAATTTATGGTGATTCCAATGACACGACACACGCTGAGCTGGATGGCCCTTTTCGCTGCGCTGGCGCTGCCAGGGGTGGCGTCGGCCCACCATGCCATGGAGAAGGACGGCATGTGGGTCGATCACAATGGCATGACGCTGTATACCTTCGACAAGGACGCTAACGGCAAGTCGGTGTGCAATGCCGATTGCGCCAAGAACTGGCCGCCGCTGATTGTGAAGAAGGATGATGAAGCGCCGAAAGACAAGTGGACGCATGTCACGCGCGATGACGGCTCGATGCAGTGGGCCTACGATGGCAAACCGCTGTACACCTTCGTCAAGGACAAGAAAGCCGGTGACATGACCGGTGACGGGGTGAAAGACGTCTGGCATGTCGCCAAGCCTTGAGCCTGCCGGGGCCGCTTCGCGGCCCATCGCCGGCAAGCCAGCTCCCACAGTTTTTGTGCAGGCCTCGCAGGCAGCGCTGTACCTGTGGGAGCTGGCTGCCCGGCGATAGGGCCATCAGCCTTGACGCACTGTGTAGTCGAGCACTACCCCGATGAACACCAGCAGCCCTGCCCAGTGATTGTGCAGAAACGCCTTGAAGCACGACTCGCGGTCCAGCTTGCGCGTGGACCAGTATTCCCAGGCAAAGCACAGCGCCGCACCCAGCAGCCCCAGGTGGAACCAGCCACCCAGCTCGAAGCGGCTACCCGCCAGCAGCAAGCAACCCAGCGACAGCAGCTGCAGGGTCAGGATGATGCTCCGGTCGGCATCCCCAAACAGAATCGCGGTCGATTTCACGCCAATCTTCAGGTCATCGTCGCGGTCCACCATGGCGTAATAGGTGTCATAGCCCACCGTCCACAGCAGGTTGGCGATGTACAGCAGCCAGGCACTGGCCGGCAGCTCGCCGCCGGCGGCGGTGAAGGCCATGGGAATGCCCCAGGAATACGCGGCGCCCAGCACCACCTGCGGGTAATAGGTGTAGCGCTTCATGAACGGGTAGCAGAACGCCAGGGCCACCGCACCGAATGACAGCCACACGGTCTGGCTGTTGGTGCACAGCACCAGCAGGAAGCTCACGGCCACCAGGATGGCGAACAGCGCCAATGCCTCGCGCGGTTTGACCCGGCCGCTGGCCAGTGGGCGGTCGGCGGTGCGTTTGACGTGGCCATCCACCTTGCGGTCGGCGAAGTCGTTGATGCAGCAGCCAGCGGCGCGCATCAGCACCACGCCGAGGCCGAAGATCAGCACGTTGGCCAGGGTGGGCGAACCTTGCCCGGCAATCCACACCGCCGACAGAGTCGGCCACAGCAGCAGGTAGATACCGATCGGCCTGTCCATGCGGCTGAGCTGGACGAAGTCCCAGGCGCGTGGGTGCACGCGGTTGAGGGATTTGAGCAGTTGCAGGTACATCAGCGGTTATCCTCCTTGGCCGCTCGCCACAATGCCGGCAGGAAGACTTCGGCCACCAGCAGGTCGAGGCCGTCGCGTTCGAAGCGCGAACGCCGCCCCCATAACCCGTCATGGGCTGCTTCGGCAGGCAACCAGCGCTGTGGATAAGTGGACACCTCGATGGGGTGGCGGACGAACGCCTGGTCGCAGAACAGCAGTTCGCCCAGCGAACGGCTGCCCAGGGTTTCCAGGTCCAGCCCGCCGCGCTCCAACGCACTGCGGCTGGCCACGCTGCGGGCGAACACCCAAGGCTCGCCGTGGCCGCGCAGGTACACCTCGCGCACCCAGCCTTCTGCGCCCGGTCCGATGCCCAGCGCCAGGCATTCGTCATCGCGCAGCGGCTGCCAGCCTTCGAACAAGGGCGTGACGCTGAAGTGGTCGTGGGACAGGCGGGTCAGGCGGCGAGTCAGGGAACCTTCGTCGAACAGCCAGTCGAGAGTAGGCTGGTCGATATTCGCCAGCTGTGAATACGGCAGCCACGCGACAGCGGCTGCTTGCGGGGATTCGTACGACACGTCGGTATGCTTTGTTACAGCCAGAGAGGCGGCGAGCTTAGCATGATTGCCTCGACTGCTTGCATAATGCCCGTGAACGGGCCACGAGCCCGAATAACAAAGCCTGAACACCGAGGAACCAGAATCGATGAAGAAGTGGCAATGTATTGTCTGTGGCCTGATCTATGACGAAGCCGAAGGCTGGCCGGACGATGGCATCGAGCCGGGTACCCGCTGGGAAGATGTGCCTGAAGACTGGCTGTGCCCCGACTGCGGCGTCGGCAAAAGCGACTTTGAAATGATCGCCATCGGCTGATCGCACTTCCGTTAACAGAGGAAAGCACGACATGACGTCCCCCGTGGTGATCATCGGTACCGGCCTGGCCGGCTACAACCTGGCCCGTGAATTTCGCAAGCTTGATGGCGAGACGCCGCTGCTGCTGATTACCGCCGACGACGGCCGCTCCTATTCAAAGCCCATGCTCTCCACAGGCTTTGCCAAGCAGAAGGACGCAGACGGCCTGTGCATGGCCGAGCCGGGCGCCATGGCCGCGCAGCTGAAGGCCGAGGTGCGCACGCACACCCGTATCAGCGGCATTGACCCCGGCCACAAGCGGCTGTGGATCGGTGAAGAGGCGGTGGAGTACCGCGACCTGGTGCTGGCCTGGGGCGCGCAGACCGTCCAGGTGCCGATCGAGGGCGACGGCGCCGGGCAGGTGTTCCCGATCAATGACCTGGAGGACTATGCGCGTTTCCGTGCTGCCGCAGTTGGCAAGCGGCGTGTGTTGATCCTCGGCGCCGGCCTGATCGGCTGCGAGTTCGCCAATGACATGAGCCTTGGCGGCTTCCAGGTGGATGTGGTGGCGCCGTGTGAACAGGTCATGCCGACGCTACTGCACCCCGCAGCGGCCGCTGCAGTGCAGGGTGGCCTGCAGGGCCTGGGCGTGCGCTTTCACCTCGGCCCGGTGCTGACACGCCTGCAGCAGGTGAGTGATGGCCTTGAAGCGCATCTGTCCGATGGCAGTGTCATCCCCTGCGACCTGGTGGTGTCGGCCATCGGCCTGCGCCCGCGCACCGACCTGGCTGCTGCCGCCGGCCTGCAGACCAATCGCGGGGTGGTCGTGGACCGCCAACTGCGGGCTTCCCACGCCAACATCTTCGCGCTGGGCGATTGCGCCGAGGTCGATGGCATCAACCTGCTCTATGTGATGCCCCTGATGGCCTGCGCACGTGCCCTGGCGCAAACGCTGGCAGGCAACCCGACGGCGGTCAGCTATGGGCCGATGCCCGTCACCGTGAAAACGCCGGCCTGCCCCTTGGTGGTTTCCCCTGTGCCGCAGGGCCGTGAAGGTAGCTGGCAGGTCGAAGGGCAAGGCAGTGACCTGAAAGCCCTCTGTTTCGCCGCCGATGGCCAGTTGCTGGGTTACGCCCTGACGGGTAACGCGGTCATGGAAAAACTGGCGTTGAATCGGCAGTTACCGGCGCTCATGGCGTAAATAGCGGGCGTTCTGTCGGGTTTATCCTGTTATTGCCTGCACAATGGCCGCCCAGATACTGGCGCGGCCCCGGAGGGCGTGCCATTCTCACTTCCGTCTGCCGCAGATTAGAGCCTGCGGTGCCTTGAACGCTGCTTTCTGGCAGCACGGCAATAACAACAAGAAATCCCGTCAAAGAGGCTTCACTATGCGTAAACCAGAACTCGCCGCCGTCATCGCCGAAAGGGCCGATCTGACCAAGGAAAAGGCCAATGAGGTGCTGAATGCGATTCTCGACAGCATCACCGGTGCCCTGGACAAGGACACCGTTACGCTGGTCGGTTTCGGCACCTTCGAAAAACGCCATCGGGGTGCGCGTACCGGCAAGAACCCCCAGACCGGTGAGCCGGTAAAGATCAAGGCCAGCAATACCGTTGCCTTCAAACCGGGCAAGAACCTGCGCGACAGCGTCAACGTTCCCGCCAAGCCGGCCAAGAAAGCCAAGTGATCGACGGCTGACAAACCCTTAGCCTCTGTCCAAACGGGCGCCTCCGGGCGCCCGTTGTTCGTTCTGCAAACATCGTGCAGCGAACTTGCATAAATAGTTCTGGAAAAGGCTAAACTGCGCGCCTCAGTCATTTTTTATTCGGGGCACGTTGATGAAGTTTCGCTTTCTGCTCTGGGCCATGGGGCTGCTGATGGCCAGAGCCAGCCGTAACAACCCGGCGTTTCAGCAACAACTCAAGGACAAGGACCTGGTGTTCCAGATGCAGACGCTGGACGGCAAGGTTGCCCGGCACTTCATCGTCAGCGGCGAGCGCATCAGCAGCAAGGGCGGCAGCCATCCTCAACCGGCCTTCGCCATAGCCTTCAAAGACGCGGCCTACGGCTTTGCCACGATGCAGGCGAGCAACAAGCAGCTGGCGTTCATGCAGGGCATTCAGGACAAGAGCATCCAGATCAAAGGTAATCCGGCGCTGGTGATGTGGTTCCAGGGTTTGATGAAGTACCTGAAGCCGAAGAAGAAGGGCTGAAATCGTTGGGGCCGCATAGCGGCCCCAGGCAAATCAATGCGGCGCGTTGAACTGCGAAGCCAGTTCACGCAACAGGTTCTCGGCCTCGAGTACCTTGTTCACGGCATCCTCGGCCTTCTCGCGGGTGATCCCCAAGCGCTCCAGCAGCGCGTCGGGGATCGCTTCCTGCGGGCCCGAACCGATCCCGCGCGAGCGCAGCAGGCGGGTCGCCAGGCACACCAGGTTGGGATATGCGGAGTAACTGCCTTCGTACGACGGGTCATGCTGGAAACGCAGCGCGGTCTGAAGTTCTTCCGGCATGTCCCACAGCTTCATCAGCCAGGCACCGATCTGCTCGCGGCTGATGCCCAGCAGGTGCTGTTCAACATAGGTGTGGCACAGGTGCGGGTTGACCTCCAGATGCCGGCAAATCAGCGAGAAGTGCGGCGGGAACACGTGCGCCAGCAGCAGGTAACCGAAGTTGTGCAGCAACCCCGACAGGTAAGCCAGGCCGGCTTCAGGCCGCTCTGCGCGCGGCATGGCGCGGGTCAGGCCTTCGATGATCGCAGCGGTGTAGATAGACTGCTGCCAGTACGGTGTGGCCTGCTGCGGTTGGTCCTTGGGCAGGCTCAAGGTCTTGCCCAGCGCCAGTCCAAGGGCCAGGTTGATGACCAGATCAAAGCCCAGCACCCGAACGATGGCATCTTCCACCGAACGGATCTTGCCAGGTGATGCGTAGTAGGGCGATGCCGCCCAGCTGATCACCTGGGCGGCCAGCGCCGGGTCGGTTTCGACCACGCCGGTGATATCGTCGATGCTGGCGTTAGGGTCGACACGCAGCTTGATGATCTTCTGCGCGGTATTGGCCAGCGGTGGAATCTCGATGGTTTCTTCCAGGCGTTTCTGGATGCGCCGGGCAGTGAATGCCTGAACGGCCTGGGTAATCTCTTTGGAGTCGTCGTCCGGGCGGTCGAGGTTGGGGCGAATCTCCCGAACCGGTTGGCCGAAACTGCCACCGCTGGCCTTTTTCAACATGCGCTTGAAAGCGTCGGCCTCGATTTCCAACAACAGGCCGGCTTCGCCAGACTGGATCAGCAACCTTTCGGCACCAAGCAACTTTTCTTCGTAGAGGCAGGGCGAGCTGGTGAGTGCGGGAATGGCCGGCAGGGCCTTGAGGTGGTGCTTGTCGAGCATCTGCGTGAGGCGTGCCACCGGCACGGCCTTGAGCTTGCGGCCGGTGAGTTCCTCAAGGCGATTGAGGTCCAGCAGCTTGCTCTGCGGAAACAGCACCATCAATGCGCCAATCTCGTCGTCGAGCAGGATCGCCTGCACGCGTGAGCTGGCTGGCAGTTGCGGGTGCTCTGGCACCTCGCGGTAGGCTATGCCGAGTTTTTCGAGCAACAGCCGGATGACAGACGGTGTGTGTGGGGCTGCGGTGTCCAGGGCAACTTCAGTCATGGTCCGTATCCACTGATTCTTTTAAACGCGAAGTATAACCAGTCTGGTCGCAAAGCTGGATCCATTCTGGTACTGGCGTCACACTTGGCCATATTGCTGGCCGTGGCGCAGCCAGCGGTCGAGGAGTGGGCTGACATGCTCCGGCCAGCGCGCAATCAGGGCCTGGGCTGCATCGCGCACGGCTGGCAGCAGGTCGGCATCGCGCATCAGGTCGGCGACCTTGAACTGCAGCAGGCCGGTCTGGCGGGTGCCGAGCATTTCGCCAGGGCCGCGCAGCTCCAGGTCTTTTTCGGCGATGATGAAGCCGTCATTGGTTTCGCGCATGATCCCCAGGCGTTCGCGGCCGATCTGTGACAAAGGTGGGTGATAGAGCAATACACAGTGGCTCACCGCGCTGCCCCGACCTACCCGACCGCGCAGCTGGTGCAGCTGGGCCAGGCCCAGGCGCTCAGGGTTCTCGATGATCATCAGGCTTGCGTTGGGCACATCCACGCCCACCTCGATCACCGTGGTTGCAACCAGTAGCTGCAGGTTGCCTTGCTTGAATTCAGCCATCACTGCAGCCTTTTCCGCAGGCTTCATGCGCCCGTGGATCAGGCCCACGCGCAGCTCGCCCAAGGCGCTGCCAAGCTCTTCGTAGGTGCTCTCGGCCGCCTGGCAGGTCAGCTCTTCGGATTCTTCGATCAGAGTGCAGACCCAGTAGGCCTGGCGCCCCTCGGCGCACGCGGCGCGCACCCGCTCGACCACTTCGAAGCGGCGGCTGTCGACGACCAGCACGGTATTCACCGGGGTACGCCCTGGCGGCAGTTCGTCGAGTACCGAGGTGTCGAGGTCGGCATAGGCGCTCATGGCCAGGGTTCGCGGAATCGGCGTGGCGGTCATGATCAGCTGGTGCGGGCACAGTTCGCCGGCCACACCCTTCTTGCGCAGGGCCAGGCGCTGCTGCACACCGAACCGGTGCTGCTCGTCGATGATCGCCAGGGCCAAGTGCTTGAACTGCACTTCTTCCTGGAACAGCGCATGGGTACCCACCACCATCGGTGCGCCGTTGGCGATCTGCTCCAGGGCGCTGGCGCGGGCCTTGCCCTTGAGCTTGCCGGCCAGCCAGGCGACCTCCAGGCCCAGCGGTTCGAGCCAGCGCTTGAAGGTGATGTAGTGCTGCTCGGCGAGGATTTCGGTGGGCGCCATCAGCGCCACCTGGTAGCCGGCTTCCAGCGCCTGCAACGCAGCCAGGGCGGCAACCACGGTCTTGCCGGCGCCGACATCGCCCTGCACCAGGCGCAGCATTGGCTCTGCCTGGCTGAGGTCGTAGGCGATCTCGTTGGCCACCCGCTGTTGCGCGCCGGTGGGCTGGAAGCCCAGGTTGGCGAGGTACTGCGCCTGCAGGCGCTTGGCCTTGGGCAGTACTGGCGCCCGCAGGCTGCGCAGGCTTTCACGCAGGCGCTGTTGCGACAGCTGGTGGGTGAGCAGCTCTTCGAAGGCCAGGCGGTGCTGGGCCCAGTGCTGGCCCTCGGCGAGTTCGTCGAGGTCGGCGTCGGCTGGCGGGTTGTGCAGGTAGCGGATAGCGTCGTCCAGCGGCGCCAGGTGGTAATCCCGGGCCAACTCGTCCGGCAGCCAGTCTGGCAGGCTGCGCGGGCCCAGCATGCCCAGGCTCTGCTGGCAGAGAAGGCGCAGGCGCTGCTGAGTGAGGCCCTCGGTGGACGGGTAGATCGGCGTCAGGGTCTGCTCGACCGGGGGCGGCGGCTCATCGCCATTCAGTGCACGGTACTCGGGGTGGTAAATCTCCAGGCCCGAGGCGCCGGGGCGGGCCTCGCCATAACAGCGCAAGTGGGTGCCACGCTTGAGGCCTTCTTTTTGCGCATTGCTGAAGTGATAGAAGCGCAGGCTCAGCACGCCGGTGCCATCCCCAAGGCGCACGACAAGGCTGCGGCGCTTGCCCATGGTCACATCGGCACCACTGACCACACCTTCGATCACGGCATCCTGACCCGGGCGCAGGGCACCGATAGGCACCACGCGGGTGCGGTCCTGGTAACGCAGGGGCAGGTGGAACAGTACGTCCTGCAGGTTTTCCAGGCCGACCTTGGCGAGTTTTTCCGCCATGGCTTCGCCTACGCCCTTGAGCGCGGTGACCGAGACCTTCGACAGCTCAGTCATGAATCAGGCCGTTTGTTCCACAGCCGGCTTGGCCACCGAGCAGAGGCGGATCGAGTCGGCAAGGATCTCGATGGCCTTCGGCCGTGGGAAGCTGGCGCGCCAGGCGATGGCTACGGTACGGAACGGTGCTGGCGCGGTGAGCGGGCGCACTTCGATGATGCCCGGTGCGTAATGGTGGCTGTGCACCGCCGACAGCGGCAGAATCGACACGCCCAGGCCCGAGGCGACCATGTGGCGGATGGTTTCCAGCGAGCTGGACTCGACCGTAGTGTGCTTGGCACCTTCACCGCCTTTGTTCAGTGTCGGGCAAGCTTCCAGGACCTGGTCGCGGAAGCAGTGACCCTCGCCGAGCAGCAGCAGGCTCTTGTCGTTGAGCATGGCGGTGTCGATGGTCTTTTTCGCCGTCCATGGGTGGTCGGCAGGCATCAGGGCACAGAAGGGCTCATCGTACAGCGGCAGGGTCAGCACGTCGGCTTCGTTGAACGGCAGGGCAATGATCACCGCGTCCAGTTCGCCGTTACGCAGCTTTTCGCGCAGCACGTGGGTGAAGTTTTCTTCGATGTACAGCGGCATCTGCGGCGCCACACGGTGCAGCTGGGGGATCAGGTGCGGGAACAGATAAGGGCCGACGGTATAGATGGCGCCGACCTTGAGCGGGGCGGTCAGCTGGTTTTTGCCAGCCTGGGCCAGCTCACGAATTCCCTGGGCCTGCTCCAATACCTTCTGCGCCTGGGCGACGATGCTTTCGCCGACCGGGGTCAGGCGTACCGCGCTCTTGCTGCGTTCGAAGATCAGCACGCCAAGCTCGTCCTCGAGCTTCTTCACCCCGACGGACAGGGTCGGCTGGCTCACATGGCAACGCTCGGCGGCGTGGCCGAAGTGCTGCTCCTGGGCGAGGGTGACGATGTAGCGTAATTCTGTGAGGGTCATAACGTGCGTCCATGAAGTTGCGAGCCCAGCATAGCGGCTGCAATTGATAGACGCACGTTATCAGACTTGCCGATTTGTGACAGAAACAAAAGTATCAGCGACGGTCCAGCGAGTAGACGAACGGTGCCACTACTTCGATCGTGCCGTTGTTCAGCAACTCTGCTGGCGGCTTGGGTACGGTGCCAGCTCGGCGGATCATTTCCAGGGTTGCCCGGTCCAGTGCCGCGCTGCCCGAACCCCCAGCCATCGAGTACGACACCACCTTGCCTTCGGCGTCGACCACGAACCGCAGGCGGTTGATGCCCTGCAGGCCGCGACGGCGTGCGTCTTCCGGGTAGCGCTTGTACTTCGCCAGGTGGCGCAGCAGGTCGCTCTGCCAGGTCGGCAACGCTTGGCTGTTGGAGGCAATGCTTGGCGCCGGTGCCGCCGACTTCTGCGGTGGCGTGTTGCTTGGCGGCGTGTCGGCTACTTGTTCCTTGGCCGGTGGTTCATCTTTCGGCGGCTCAGGCTTTTTCTCAGGCTTCGGCGGTTGAGGCTTGGGTTTGGGCTTGGGCGGCTTGGCGATGGCGATTTTCGGTTTCGGCGCCTCGGCAACTTTTGGCAACGGCGGTTCTTCAACCGGTGCCGGCGGCTGTGGTGCGGCCTTGGGGGGTGGCGGCGGTGCGGGCTCGGGCAGCGGTGCCAGCTCGACCATCATGGCTGCCGGGGGCAGTTCGATGGCCTGGGGCACCGACCAGTTGAGCGTCAGCAGCACAGCGACCACGTGCACGCCCAGCACGATCGCCAGGCTGCCACCGTAGCGCGCCACGTTTGAGCGCGGTTTCGTCATTTCTTGGCTGCCGTCTCTAGACCTACCAGACCGACCTTGAGGTAGCCGGCCGCGCGCATGTTGTTCATCACTTCCATCAGGTCACCGTAATCCACGCCTTTATCGGCCTGGAAGAAGATGGTGGTTTCCTTGTCACCCTTGGTCTTGGCATCGAGCATCGGGCCAAGGCGGTCGGGGGCAGGCACCTGATCGTCGCCGACATACAGCTTCTGGTCGGCCTTGACGCTGACGAACACCGGTTTTTCGGGCCTCGGCGCCGGTTTGGCGGTCGAGGCTGGCAGGTCGACTTTAATGTCGACCGTAGCCAGGGGCGCAGCAACCATGAAGATGATCAGCAGTACCAACATGACGTCGATGAACGGCGTGACGTTGATTTCGTGGTTTTCGGCGAGGTCGTCGCCACCTTCGTTGAGATGCAGGCCCATGGCTTACCCCACTTTCACCATGTGCGGGGCGGCGCGCTCGCCACCCTGATGGTCGAGGTCACGGCTGACCAGCAGCAGTACCTGCGCAGAAGCGTCGGAAACCTGTGCCTTGTAGCCGGCGATGGAGCGAGCGAAGACGTTGTAGATCACCACGGCCGGGATTGCTGCAACCAGGCCCAGGGCGGTGGCAAGCAGGGCTTCGGCGATACCTGGGGCGACCACGGCCAGGTTGGTGGTCTGGGTTTTGGCGATGCCGATGAAGCTGTTCATGATGCCCCACACGGTCCCGAACAGGCCCACGAACGGTGCGGTGGAACCGATGGTGGCCAGCACGCCGGTGCCGTTGCTCATGGTACGACCGCTGGCGGCAACCAGACGCTCCAGGCGGAAGCTGACGCGTTCCTTGATGCCTTCTTTTTCGCGCGCGTTGGCCGACAGGCGCATCTCTTCGAGGGCATCGTGGACCAGGGTATGGGCCAGGGTGCCTTCCTTGTTGGAGACGTCGCTGGCTTCCTTGAGGGTGGCGGACTTCTTCAGCTGGGCGATCTCGCCGCGCAGGCGACGCTTGGCGCCCATCAGCTCGAAGCCTTTGGCGATCCAGATGGTCCAGGTGATGATCGAGGCGATGGCCAGGCCGATCATGACGATCTTGACCACGATATCGGCGTTCTTGTACATGCCCCATGGGGACAGGTCGTGGGCCATGCCCAGCGAGGTATCTTCGACCAGTTCCTGCACGGCTGGGTCGGCGGCGGCGGGCGCAGCGGCATCGACCGGAGTGGCGGCCTGGCCATCGGCTGCAGCCGGTGCCGGGTTGGCCGGGGCAGCTGCGGCAGCCGGGGTGGCGGCGTTGGCGTTAGGCTCATCGGCCATGGCCACTGGGGCCAGCACCAGGCTGAACATCAGCGCGGCGATGGCGCGCCAGGCGCGCGACGGGGTTGGCGAAGCGGAAGGTTGAGTACGTGTCATGCTGGCCGGACCTGATGAAGAAAAAGAGTGAGCGTTCTCCAAGGCCTCGAGATAGGCCGAGAACATATAGGGGCGCCATTATTGCAAGTAATTCTTGTTAACAAAAGTAATCTTGTTGCTTTTTTCGCCTATGGTCTAGCCGCCTATCGTGTAATCCGGCTAGCCTGAGCCTTTGGTCTAGGGAGTTTTGTGATGTCAGACCTTTCCGCAATGATCGTAGGTTGTGGCGATGTAGGTGGTCGCCTGGCCCGGCAACTGCTTGCTCGTGGTTGGCAGGTGAGTGGCCTGCGGCGCTCGGTCGATCAGCTTGCGCAGGGTGTTATGCCGGTCGCTGCCGACCTCGCCGACCCAGGCATTCCGCTAGCCTGGCCGCAGCGCGCGCCCGATTACCTGGTGTACTGCGTAGCCGCCAGCCAGCATGACGAGGCCGGCTATCAGGCTGCGTACGTTGAAGGTTTGCGCCATGTGCTGGCGTGGCTGGCCGAGCGCGGGCAACAGCCGCGGCGCCTGCTGTTTGTGTCCAGCAGCAGCGTATTTGCACAAAAAGACGGTGAGTGGGTCGATGAGGCCGCGGCCACCGAGCCTGAAGGGTATTCGGGCCGTGTGATGCTGGAGGCCGAGCGGCTGGCGCTGGGCAGCGGCATCCCGGCCAGTATCGTGCGGCTGACCGGCATTTACGGGCCGGGCCGTGAGTGGTTACTGAGCCAGGTGCGCCTAGGGTACCGTGTGGCTGAAGAGCCGCCACTTTATGGCAACCGCATTCATGCCGAGGATGCTGCCAGCCTGTTGGGGTTCCTGCTGCAGGCCGACGCCGATGGCGTGGCGTTGGACGATTGCTACATAGGGGTCGACGATGACCCGGCGCCACTGGCCGATGTGGTGGCCTGGCTTCGTTCGTACATGGGCGTCACCGAATGGTCCGATGAACAGCGCGTGCGCCGCACCGGCAGCAAGCGTTGCAGCAATGCCCGGGTGCGGGCATTGGGCTGGGTGCCGCAGTATGCCAGTTACAAAGAAGGGTACGCGGCCATCCTGAAAGGCGAGGGCTGAAACCTGCCATGTCTCTGCTGGCCCTGTCGCCGGCAAGCCGGCTCCCACTCTGGGCAGTGTCAGGCCTGAGGCCGCACTGTAACTGTGGGAGCCGGCTTGCCGGCGATAGGGCCTGTGAAGCCAGGCGGGGCTTGAGTCAGTCTTTCTCCAGCACCCACTGACGAGCACCAGCAGCCAACTGTGGCATCTCATCCGGCTGCGCACGGTTCACCGCCTGGAAAATCTCCAGCTTGTCGTCATCACGCTTGAAGATGAACGGCGCGCCGCGCTGGTTGCGCTCCAGCCACAGGCTGTCGTTGCTGCCGCCCATGCTGGCGCAGTCGCCTGCCAGGCACAGCGCATAACGGTCGGGGCCGGGCAGGCCGGTCACGGCGCCGTTGTCGGCGAAACGCACCAGGCTGCCTTTGCCCTCACCTTCGATGATCTTCCAGTCACCGCCCAGGTATGCCTGGTACAGTGCTTTTTCGAAGCTGCCACCCAGCGGCGCATTGCCGGGCTGCTGGGCGCGCATGAAGGTCTGTTCGGCGCCGGACGGGTCGACGGTTTTAAGTTCGTCGCCATCCAGTGCCAGTTGTTCGGTCTGGCCGCCCGGGAAGCTGGCTTGCCATTGCTTGTCGTTGGCGATCAGCTGGCCATCGGCAGCCTCGAAGCCGTTGCTGAAGCTGGCCTGCTGAGTGGCCACATCGAGCTTCCACTCGAAGACCGGGCCATGTTGGTTCAGGGCTTGGCGCAGGCTGCCACCTTTGACGGCGGCTTTGATGGCGTCCTGGTTGATCCAGGTGCCGTTGAAATCTTCGGGTTTGTGACTGGCGCAGCC
Organism: Pseudomonas sp. LFS044; assembly: GCF_047978245.1. Taxonomy (NCBI): domain Bacteria; kingdom Pseudomonadati; phylum Pseudomonadota; class Gammaproteobacteria; order Pseudomonadales; family Pseudomonadaceae; genus Pseudomonas; species Pseudomonas sp. LFS044. Next base: position 46,544 of record NZ_JBFPFX010000004.1, on the reverse strand, counting down.
GCTCAGAAGCAGGGCTGCCAGCGCGAGGGGCAGTGCTTGACGCATGGTGGGTAACCTTGAACAGGAAGGTGACGGGCAGGGCGCCCGTCACCTGCGGCATCACTCGATGACCAGGATGGCGTCCATTTCGACCTGGGCGCCTTTCGGCAGCGCGGCAACGCCAATGGCGGCGCGGGCTGGGTACGGCTGCTCGAAGTAGCGGCCCATCACTTCGTTGACCTTGGCGAAGTGGCTCAGGTCGGTGAGGAAGATGTTCAGCTTGACGATGTCCTTGAACGAACCGCCAGCGGCTTCGGCCACCGACTTGAGGTTCTCGAACACCTGCACGGTCTGGGCTTCGAAGCCTTCGACCAGCTCCATGGTTTTCGGGTCCAGCGGGATCTGGCCCGACATGTACACGGTGTTGCCGGCCTTGATCGCTTGCGAGTAGGTACCGATGGCGGCAGGGGCCTTGTCGCTGTTGATGACGGTCTTGCTCATGATGACTCCTTGCGGTTGGCGGACTACGTACGCATGCGGGTGATGCGGACCACGCCGGTAAGCGTACGCAGCTTCTTGATCACACGAGCCAGGTGCACGCGGTCGTGCACGCTGACCACCAGTTGGACAACGCTGATGCGGCCGTCGCGTTCATCCATGCTGATCTTCTCGATGTTGCCGTCGGCGGCATTGACGCTGCTGGCCAGCAACGCAATCAGGCCGCGCTGGTGCTCCAGCTCGACACGCAATTCGACATTGAATTCGCCGGTGATGTCCTTGGCCCAGGAAAGCTGCACGCATTTCTCGGGGTTATGGCGGATTTCACTGATGTTGCGGCAGTTCTCCAGGTGCACGACCATGCCTTTGCCTGCCGACAGGTGGCCGACGATCGGGTCGCCCGGGATCGGCGTGCAGCACTTGGCGTAGCTCAATACCAGGCCTTCGGTGCCACGGATCGCCAGTGGGCCCTCCGGTGCCGGCAGCTGTTCGCCTTCGGCCGACAGCAGGCGGCGGGCGACCACATAGGCCATGCGGTTGCCCAGGCCGATATCTTCGAGCAAGTCTTCGATCAGCTCGAGGCGGTACTCGGCGAGGATCGCGTTCACGCGCTCCTGCGGGATCTTCTCCAGACTGCTGTCGAAGCCGGTCAGCACCTTGTTCAGCAGGCGCTCGCCGAGGCTGATCGACTCGGAGCGGCGTTGCTGCTTGAGCGCGTGGCGGATGTGCGTGCGGGCCTTGCCGGTGACCACGAAGTTGAGCCAGGCCGGGTTCGGCCGTGCGCCCGGGGCGCTGACGATCTCGACCGTCGAGCCGCTCTGCAACGGCTCGGACAGCGGCGCCAGGCGGCGGTTGATGCGGCAGGCGATGCAGCTGTTGCCGACATCGGTGTGCACCGCGTAGGCAAAGTCGACGGCGGTGGAGCCTTTGGGCAGCTCCATGATCCGGCCTTTGGGCGTGAAGACGTAGACCTCGTCGGGGAACAGGTCGATCTTCACGCTCTCGATGAACTCGAGCGAGTTGCCGGCACGCTGCTGCAGTTCGAGGATGCCCTTGACCCACTGGCGCGCGCGGGCATGGCTGCCCTTGGGCTGCTCGTCGTCATTGGATTTGTACAACCAGTGCGCAGCGATGCCGTTGTTGGCCATCTCTTCCATCTCGCGGGTGCGGATCTGGATTTCGATGGGCACGCCGTGCATGCCGAACAGCGTGGTGTGCAACGACTGATAGCCGTTGGCCTTGGGGATCGCGATGTAATCCTTGAAGCGCCCGGGCAGCGGCTTGTACAGGTTGTGCACGGCGCCGAGCACGCGGTAGCAGGTGTCGACCTTGTCGACGATGATGCGGAAGGCGTACACGTCCATGATCTCGGTGAAGGCGCGGCGCTTGCCGCGCATCTTCTTGTAGATGCCATAGAGGTGTTTCTGCCGCCCGCTGACTTCGCCCTGGATACCGTCGGCGGCCAGGCAGTTGGCCAGCGAGTGTTCGATCTTGGCGACAATCTCTTTGCGATTGCCGCGAGCGCTCTTCACTGCCCGGTGGATCAGCGATGACCGCATCGGGTGCATGGCCTTGAAGCCGAGGTCTTCGAATTCCACGCGCACTGTGTGCATACCCAGGCGGTTGGCGATGGGGGCGTAGATTTCGAGGGTTTCCTTGGCAATGCGTCGGCGTTTTTCGCCAGACAGCACTTCCAGGGTGCGCATGTTGTGCAGGCGGTCGGCCAGCTTGACCAGAATCACGCGGATGTCGCGGGCCATGGCCATGGCCATCTTCTGGAAGTTTTCGGCCTGCGCCTCGGCTTTGGTCTCGAAGTTCATCTGGGTCAGTTTGCTGACCCCATCGACCAGCTCGGCAACCGTCTCGCCAAACTGCTGGCTGAGGGCTTCCTTGGCGATGCCGGTGTCTTCGATCACGTCGTGCAGCATGGCCGCCATCAGGCTTTGATGGTCCATGTGCATGTCTGCGAGGATGCTGGCCACAGCCAGCGGATGGGTCACGTAGGGCTCGCCGCTGCGGCGGCGCTGCCCATCGTGGGCCTGTTCGGCGTAGAAATAGGCCCGGCGAACCAGGTTGACCTGTTCGGGGCCCAGGTAGGTCGACAGCCGTTCGGCTAAGGCTTCTATGCCCGGCATGGTTTCACCTCTTGCCGAGGAAGAGGGCCTTGTGCCGCGCGACGTCGACCAGGCATGGCTTAGACAGCCTCGTTGGACTCGTCCTCGAACGCGGCGAAGACCGGATCCTCGGTGACGATCTCTTCAGCAGCGATGAATTCGTTGGTGACGATGCCTTCGGCGATTTCACGCAGCGCAACGACGGTTGGTTTGTCGTTTTCCCATGCTACACGTGGCTCTTTGCCGCCGGTAGCCAGCTGACGGGCGCGCTTGGTCGAGAGCATGACCAGCTCAAAACGGTTATCCACGTGTTCCAGGCAGTCTTCAACAGTTACGCGGGCCATGGTCTTCCTCAGTAGCAAATGCGATGGGCTGCAGCCCAATATGGGCAGGCGGACTCGATAGTTTAAAAAATCACCAGCCAATAGGGAAGCGCTGTTTTGCCGGGTGGTTGCCTTGCAGACCTGTGGTGCTTGCTGCGTGGGCAAGCCCGCTGCCACAGGGGCAGTGTAAGTCAACAGGCCAGGGCCGATCCCTGCAGCAGCGGGCTTGCGCGCGAAAGGCCCGGAACAGACACCCTCATCTTGTATCTCACAACATCGCGCCACGCAACCGCGGTGTCAGTTCTTCGAACAATGTCTGCACCGATCGCAACGCGCGGCAATCCGGCCGGGTCAGCAGCCACAGCTGAGTGTCGCACCCGGCCAGTGGCCCGCTGAGGGCGTCGACACCGGGCAGGGCATGCACCATGTAGTCGGGCAGGGCCGCCACGCCCAGCCCGGTGCTTACCAACTGGGCGATGGTCGACATGCTGCTGCACTGGTAACGGGGGCTCAGCCCCGGGTATTGCTGGTTGCGCCAAACCACGGTGGGGTGGTCCTGCATCGAGTCGTCAGGGGCTATCCATGGCACGCTGGCATGCCCCTCAGCCAAGCGCTCGCGCCACTGCGGCTGGCCACAGATCACGTAGGACGTGGAACCCAGGCAGCGGCCGACCAGGTGCTCCGGCGGGGTATTGGTCAGCCGCAGGGCGATGTCGGCATCGCGCCGGCTGAGGTTGGCAAAGGTGTTGGAGGTGCCCATTTCCAGCGACAGCGCCGGGTAATTCGGCATGAACTCGGCCAACGCCGGCAGCAGCAAGCTATGCATGACTGCTTCGGTACAGGTCAGACGAACGGTACCACTGACCACCTGCTCGCCACTGGTCATGGCGATGCGCGCGGCTTCCAGCGCCTGCTCGGCGCGTTCGGCCTGTTCGGCCAGGGCCTGTGCGGTGTCGGTCGGCAGGTAGCCTTTGCGGCTTTTGACGAACAGCGCGGTGCCGAGTGCCGATTCAAGCCGGCGGATCGAACGGAACACGGTCGAAACGTCGACTTTGAGCAGCTCAGCGGCCTTGGCCAATGAGCGCCCGCGCTCCAGGGCCAGGACCAACGAGAGGTCGGCATGGGTAATCTGATATTGCATTGGTGCACGCTCTGCTTGCCGAAATGCCAATGTCTGTTGCGTTGAGGCCATTTTATAGTGGAACCGCCCCTGGGAATCAATGCGCCCGGTCGGGTAACCAATCCCCACGATGGGAAAGTGAAAAAAACAACAGCTGCAACCATCGTCGCCCGTGAGGCGCCAGCCGTATCCCCACATCGCCGCAGCAAATCAAAGGATGTACACCATGACGTCGGTCACCCCGTGCGCCAGTTCTTCCAGCGAGATGAAAGACTTCCTCCAGGCCCATCCGGACACCCAGTACGTCGATCTGCTGATCTCCGACATGAACGGCGTGGTACGCGGCAAGCGCATCGAGCGGGCCAGCCTGCACAAGGTGTACGAGAAGGGGATCAACCTGCCGGCTTCGTTGTTTGCCCTGGATATCAACGGCTCGACGGTTGAAAGCACCGGCCTCGGCCTGGATATCGGTGATGCCGACCGCATCTGCTTCCCGATCCCCGGCACCCTGTGCAACGAACCCTGGCAGAAACGCCCCACCGCCCAGTTGCTGATGACCATGCACGAGATCGAAGGCGAGCCGTTCTTCGCCGACCCGCGCGAGGTGCTTCGCCAGGTGGTGAGCAAATTCGACGACCTGGGGCTGGATATCTGCGCGGCGTTCGAGCTGGAGTTCTACCTGATCGACCAGGACAACCTCAACGGTCGCCCGCAGCCGCCGCGTTCGCCGATCTCCGGCAAGCGTCCGCAGTCGACCCAGGTTTATCTCATCGACGACCTCGACGAATATGCAGACTGCCTCCAGGACATGCTGGAAGCGGCCAAGGAGCAAGGCCTGCCGGCCGATGCGATCGTCAAGGAAAGCGCCCCGGCGCAGTTCGAAGTCAACCTGCACCACGTGGCCGATCCGCTGAAGGCCTGCGACTACGCGATCCTGCTCAAGCGCCTGATCAAGAACGTCGCCTACGACCATGAAATGGACACCACCTTCATGGCCAAGCCCTACCCGGGCCAGGCGGGCAATGGCCTGCACGTGCATATTTCGCTGCTGGACAAGAAAACCGGCAAGAACATCTTCGCCCATGAAGACCCGCTGCAAAGCGATGCCCTGCGCCATGCCATTGGCGGCGTGCTGGAGACCATGCCGGCGTCGATGGCGTTTCTTTGCCCGAACATCAACTCGTACCGCCGTTTTGGCGCACAGTTCTACGTGCCGAATGCGCCGAGCTGGGGCCTGGACAACCGCACCGTAGCCGTTCGCGTGCCGACCGACAGCAGCGAAAACGTGCGCATCGAGCACCGCGTGGCCGGCGCCGACGCCAACCCGTACCTGATGCTCGCAGCCGTGCTTGCCGGCATCCACCACGGCCTGACCAGCAAGGTCGAGCCTGGCGCGCCGATCGAAGGCAATTCGTACGAGCAGCTGGAGCAGAGCCTGCCGAACAACCTGCGTGACGCCCTGCGTGCGCTGGATGACAGCGAAGTGCTCAACCAATACATCAGCCCGGACTACATCGATATCTTCGTGGCCTGCAAAGAAAGCGAACTGGCCGAGTTCGAAGTGTCGATTTCCGACCTCGAGTACAACTGGTACCTGCACACGGTGTAAGCCCATGAGCGCAAATGCGGTCCCCTTGATCGGTGTCAGCGCCTGCCGCCAGCAGGTGGGGAAGAACTCGTCGCACACGGTGGGCGACAAGTATGTCGAGGCGGCCGGCTTCGCCGGGCTTCCGCTGATCCTGCCGGCCCGCGATGGCGGCAGCGACACGCAGGCGCTGCTGGCCCAGCTCGACGGCATTCTTTTTACCGGCTCGCCTTCAAATGTCGAGCCGCATCATTACAATGGCGCCCCCAGCGCGGAAGGGACCCGGCACGATCTTGCTCGTGACAGGCTGACCTTGCCGCTGCTGCAGGCAGCCATTGCCGCCGGCGTGCCGGTGTTCTGCATTTGTCGTGGCTTTCAGGAATTGAACGTGGCCCTTGGCGGCAGCTTGCACCAGCGTGTGCAGGAGCTGCCGGGCTACCTGGACCACCGAGAACCTGAGGATGCACCCCTGGAGGTGCAATACGGCCCTCGTCACCCTGTCGGCATAGAGCCTGGCGGGGTGTTCGAGCGCCTGGGCCTGGCTGCGCAATTCGAGGTCAACTCGCTGCACAGCCAGGGCATCGACCGCCTGGCCCCGGGCCTGCGTGTCGAAGCACGGGCCCCGGATGGCCTGATCGAAGCGGTGTCGATGCCTGATGCGCCGGGCTTTGTCCTCGGCGTGCAGTGGCACCCGGAATGGCGTTTCGCCGAAAACCCGGTCTCCCTGCGCCTTTTCCAGGCGTTCCGCGAGGCCTGCATTGCCCATGCTGCTCGGGAGGTTTCACGCCGCAAGGCCGGTTGATGTCAGCCGCAAGTCCTGGATGACGCACCTCCCGCTGCACGCTTTCTATGAGTGAACGCAGGCCTGTTTGCAGGGCCTGCGAAAACAATACCAATATTTACGGCAAATACTCATGAGCAATTATTCAGAAGCCGGCCGCCCACCCGATGTGGCCGACTCGGGCAGCACTCAGCGCAGCAAAGGCTTGGCCAAAGGCCGACTCGGCCTGCTGGCCAGCGTGGTGTTGGGCATTTCCACGATCGCTCCGGTCTACACCCTGACTGGCGCCCTTGGCCCCACCGTGCGGGAGGTCGGTGCTCACCTTCCGGCCGTTTTCATCGTTGGTTTCCTGCCCATGCTGCTGGTTGCCCTGGGCTACCGCGAGCTGAACGCAGCGGAGCCTGACAGCGGTACTTCCTTTACCTGGTCGGCCCGCGCCTTCGGCCCAATGATCGGCTGGATCGGTGGTTGGGGGCTGGTCGTCGCCACCACCATCGTGTTGTCCAACCTGGCGGGCGTTGCCGTCGACTTCTTCTACCTGTTCCTTGGTCAGATAACCGGCAACCCTGAGCTGGCGGCCCTGGCGGACAACCTGCTGATCAACATCACGACCTGTTGCGTGTTCATCGCCATGGCGGTGTGGATCTGTTGCCGCGGCATGGCCACTACCATGACCGTGCAATATGGCCTGGTGGCGCTGCAGCTGCTGGTGCTGATCGGCTTCGCCTTCGCCGCCTTCGGCGAGACCACCGCGCCGCCGCCGCTGGAATTCGACTTCGCCTGGTTCAACCCGTTCGGGGTCGAGTCGTTCTCGGCCTTTGCCGCGGGGCTCTCGCTGTCGATCTTCATCTTCTGGGGCTGGGACGTGTGCCTGACTGTCAGCGAAGAATCGATAGGCAGCGACGAGGTGCCGGGCAAGGCGGCGACCTGGACGGTACTGCTGATTCTCGGCCTGTACCTGTTGACCGCCATCGCTACCCTGCAATTTGCCGGTATCAGCGAGCACGGCCTGGGCCTGAACAACCCGCGCATCCAGGAGAACGTCTTCGCTCACCTGGCAGGTCCAGTCATGGGGCCGCTGGCGATTCTGATGTCCATCGCGGTGCTGGCCAGCACCGCAGCTTCGCTGCAGTCGACCTTCGTCTCGCCGGCGCGCACCTTGCTTGCGATGGGTTACTACGGGGCGGTGCCAGAACGCTTTGCCAAGGTGTGCCCGCGCTCGCAGACGCCGCGCTACGCGACCATCTGCGCCGGCATTGCCGCAGGGCTGTTCTACGTGACCATGCGTACCCTGAGCGAAAACGTGCTGGCTGACACCATCACCGCGCTGGGCATGATGATCTGCTTCTACTATTCGCTGACGGCTTTCGCCTGCGTCTGGTACTTCCGCCACAGCCTGTTCACCAGCCTGCGCCACTTCTTCATGCGCGGCCTGTGCCCGCTGGTGGGTGGGGTGATCCTGTCGGTAATCTTCGTGCGCACCGCCATCGACAGCGCCTCGCCGGAATTCGGCAGCGGCTCGCATGTGGCCGGGCTTGGATTGGTGTTCGTGATTGCGGCGATCATCTCTGCACTGGGCATCGTGCTGATGATGCTCTCGCGGATGCGCGCGCCGGCTTACTTCCTGGGGGCTACCCTGCGACAGCAGGCGACCCTGCAGTTGCAGGAATAAACGAAAGGGGCCGCTTTGCGGCCCAATCGCCGGCAAGCCGGCTCCCACAGTCATGGCAGTGTTGCATGTTCTGTAGGAGCCGGCTTGCCGGCGATTGGGCTGCAGAGCAGCCCCGTTCGCTCTATCAGGAAAGCAGTTCTTTCAGCAGCGCCCCGTGACGCTGCTGCTGTTTCTTCAGCAGCAACCGGTTGGCGACAAACACCGCCTTCAACTCCTCCAGCGCCGCGCCGAACTCATCGTTGATGATGACGTAGTCGTACTCGTCGTAGTGCACCATCTCGCTGACCGCTTCCTTCATGCGCCCGTCGATGATCGCTTCGCTATCCTGGCCGCGGCCGTCCAGACGATGGCGCAGGGCTTCCTGGCTTGGCGGCAGAATGAATACCGACAGGGCCTCAGGCATCAGCTTGCGGACCTGCTGGGCGCCTTGCCAGTCGATTTCGAGAATCAGGTCGAAGCCTTGGTCGAGGGTCTGCTGCAGCGCGCTGCGCGAGGTGCCGTAGAAGTTGCCGAATACTTCGGCGTGCTCCAGGAAGTCACCCTGGTCGATCAATGCCTTGAATTCTTCGTGAACGACGAAGTGGTAGTTCACCCCGTGCTGCTCACCCGGGCGCATGGCGCGGGTGGTGTGCGAGACCGAGACGCGGATCTGCTGGTCGTCCTTGGTCAAGGCCGTTACCAGGCTGGTCTTGCCGGCGCCGGATGGGGCCGAGACGATATAAAGGGTGCCGCTGCTGTGATTCATGGTTGGGGTGGCCTTACTCGATGTTCTGTACTTGTTCACGCATCTGTTCGATCAGCACCTTCAGGTTGACCGCCGCTTGCGTGCTACGCGGGTCGAAGGCCTTGGAGCCCAGGGTGTTGGCCTCACGGTTGAGTTCCTGCATCAGGAAGTCCAGGCGCCGCCCGGCAGCACCGCCGGACTTGAGCACCCGGCGTACTTCGTTGACGTGGGTGCTGAGGCGGTCGAGTTCCTCGGCAACGTCGCTCTTTTGCGCCAGCAGCACCATCTCCTGCTCCAGGCGCTGTGGGTCGAGCTCGGCCTTGAGGTCGCCGAAGCGGTCGATGATCTTCTGCCGTTGGGCTGCCAGCATCTGCGGGACCAGGGCGCGCAAGGTGGTGACCTCGGTGGCCATTTGGTCCAGGCGCTCGTTGATCAGCCTGGCCAGTTCCTGGCCTTCGCGCAGGCGCCCGGCCTTGAGTTCAGCCAAGGCTTCGTCGAACAGCGCCAAGGCTTCGGCATTGAGTGCCTGCGGGTCGCTGGCATCGGCCACCAGCACGCCCGGCCAGGACAGCACTTCCAGAGGGTTGAGCGGCGCCGGCTGCTTGATCAGGCCGGCCACCTCTTCGGCGGCGGCGACCAGTTGTGCAGCGCGTACGTGGTCGACTTTCAGCGGTTTGCCGTTGCTGTCTTCGTGCAGGCGCAAGGTGCACTCGACCTTGCCGCGCGACAGGCCTTGGCGCAGGCCTTCACGCACCGCGCCTTCCAGGTCGCGCAGGGCGTCGTGCAGGCGCAGGTGGGGTTCCAGGTACCGGTGGTTGACCGAGCGCAGTTCCCAGACCAGGGTGCCTTGGCTGCCTGCGCGCTCGACACGAGCAAAAGCGGTCATGCTGTGCACCATGGGGAGTACCTCGCGTAGATGAAGTGAACGGGGGGGCAGCCTTTTGGCTGCAAGGCGCAGGATTGTAGCGCAGTGGCGCCTTGGCGCCCAATCCGCCCATGTTACAGAGCCGCCATCTGGCAGGGGGAAAAGGCGACAGGCTGTCCGCGACGCGACAATAAGCATGTCCTCGCCGGGCAGCGGGCTCTATAATGCTGGGCAGATTCAAAGTCCCAGTACAGGTATCCCAGATGAAACGTCCAAGTGGTCGCGCCGCCGATCAGCTCCGCTCGATCCGCATCACCCGCAACTACACCAAGCACGCCGAAGGGTCGGTACTGGTCGAGTTCGGTGACACCAAGGTCATCTGCACGGTCAGCGTTGAAAACGGCGTGCCGCGCTTCCTCAAAGGTCAGGGCCAAGGTTGGCTGACTGCCGAATACGGCATGCTGCCGCGCTCCACCGGTGAGCGTAACCAGCGTGAAGCCAGCCGTGGCAAGCAGGGTGGCCGTACCCTGGAAATCCAGCGCCTGATCGGCCGCTCGCTGCGTGCCGCGCTGGACATGAGCAAGCTGGGTGACATCACCCTGTACATCGATTGCGACGTGATCCAGGCCGACGGCGGTACCCGCACCGCGTCGATTACTGGCGCCATGGTCGCGCTGGTCGATGCCCTGGCAGTGATCAAGAAGCGTGGCGGCCTGAAGGCTGGCAACCCGCTCAAGCACATGATCGCTGCGGTATCGGTGGGCATGTACCAGGGCGAAGCGGTGCTCGACCTGGACTACCCGGAAGACTCCGCTGCCGAAACCGACTTGAACGTGGTCATGACCAGCGCCGGTGGTTTCATCGAAGTGCAGGGTACTGCCGAAGGTGCGCCGTTCCAGCCTGAAGACTTCAACGCCATGCTGGCGCTGGCGCAAAAGGGCATGAACGATATCTTCGAGCTGCAGAACGCCGCGCTCGCTGACTGATTGATAGCAATTGGGGCCGCCTTGCGGCCCATCGCCGGCAAGCCGGCTCCAACAGCTACGGCGCATGACTTGAGGTCTGCGCGGTCGTTGTGGGAGCCGGCTTGCCGGCGATGGGGCGCGAAGCGGCCCCAATGCTTTTTAGATGGTCAACGTCCAGTCGTAGTCGACGATCAGCGGCGCGTGTTGCGAGAAGCGCGGCTGACGCGGCAGGCGAGCGTTGCGCACAAAGCGGCGCAGGCCCGGGGTGAGGATCTGGTAGTCGAACCGGTAGCCCAGGTTGAGCATCTCGGCCTGTTCGTTGTCTGGCCACCAGCTGTACTGGTCGCCTTCACGGCTGACTTCGCGCAGGGCATCCACATAGCCCATGTCGCCAGTGATCGCATCCATCCAGGCACGCTCCGGCGGCAGGAAGCCCGGCGACTGCTGGCTGTCACGCCAGTTTTTGATGTCGAGCTTCTGCTGTGCCACGTAGAACGAGCCGCAGTAGATGTATTCGCGGCGCTTGCGGCGCTGCTTGTCCAGGTACTTGGCGAAGTCGTCCATCAACTTGAATTTCTGATTCAAGTCGTCGTCGCCGTTCATGCCCGAAGGCAGCAGCAGGCTGGCAATACTGACTTTGTCGAAATCTGCTTGCAGATAACGCCCGTAGCGGTCGGCTGTCTCGAAGCCCAGGCCGGTGATGACTGCCTTGGGCTGCATGCGCGAGTAAAGCGCCACGCCACCTTGGGCGGGCACCTCCGCGTCGCAGGCATAAAGGAAATAGCCATCGAGCTGGAAAGCTGGGTCGTCGAGTTCAAAGGCCGAGGCGCGGGTATCCTGAAGGCAGATGACGTCGGCATTCTGGGCTTGCAACCAGCTGAGCAATCCACGCTCGGCCGCAGCCTGAATGCCATTTACGTTCACACTGATGATCCGCATAAATGGCCCCAAAAATCTCGTGCGTGTATGATACCCGAGCTCAACCCATTTAGCTAAATCCGTGGTGTCCGGGACTTTCCATGCAGCCGTATCAGCGCGACTTTATCCGTTTTGCCATCGATCGCGGCGTTCTGCGCTTCGGTGAATTCACCCTGAAATCGGGGCGTACCAGCCCGTATTTCTTCAATGCCGGCCTGTTCAACACAGGCTCCGCCCTGGCTGAGCTGGGTCGTTGCTACGCGGCGGCCATCGTCGACAGCAAGATCCCCTTCGACGTGTTGTTTGGCCCAGCCTACAAGGGCATCCCCCTGGCGGCGACCACCGCCGTGGCCCTGGCCGATCAGCATCAGCTCGACGTGCCATGGTGCTTCAACCGCAAGGAAGCCAAGGATCACGGTGAAGGCGGCAGCCTGGTAGGCGCGCCTCTGGCCGGTGAAGTGTTGATCATCGATGACGTGATCACTGCCGGTACCGCCATCCGCGAGGTCATGCAGATCATCAACGCCCAGCAGGCCAAGGCCGCTGGCGTGCTGATCGCCCTCAACCGCGAAGAGCGCGGCAATGGCGAGCTGTCGGCGATCCAGGAAGTGGAACGTGACTTCGGTATTCCGGTAGTCAGCATTGTTTCGCTGACCCAGGTGCTGGAGTTCCTGGCTGATGACCCGCAGCTCAAGCAGCATCTGCCTGCTGTCGAGGCTTATCGGGCGCAGTACGGTATCTGATGCCGGCTCGGTAACGAAAAAGGCGACCTTTGCGGGTCGCCTTTTTTTGTATCTGTGCCTTTTCTGGCCCTATCGCCGGCAAGCCGGCTCCCACAATGATCCCCGCTGTTTTTTGGTTCAGTGAGTTACCTGTGGGAGCCGGCTTGCCGGCGATGAAGCCAGTGCAGACGAATCAGTGACGCTTGCGGTTGCTGATCAGGGTGCCCACGCCACTGTCTGTGAAGATCTCCAGCAGCACCGCATTCGGCACGCGGCCGTCGATGATGTGCGAGGTCGTTACGCCGCCCTGCACCGCATCCAGCGCGCACTTGATCTTCGGCAGCATGCCGCCGTAGATGGTGCCGTCGGCGATCAGCTCATTGACCTGCTCGGTGGTCAGGCCGGTCAGCACCTGGCCTTGCTTGTCCATCAGGCCGGCGATGTTGGTCAGCAGCATCAGCTTCTCGGCTTTCAGTGCTTCGGCCACCTTGCCCGCGACCAGGTCGGCGTTGATGTTGTACGACTCACCGTTGGCACCCACGCCGATGGGCGCGATCACCGGGATGAAGTCGCCCTTCACCAGCATGTTGAGCAGGTCGGTATTGACGCTGACCACCTCGCCTACGTGGCCGATGTCGATGATTTCCGGCTGGGTCATCTCTGGTGTCTGGCGGCTCACGGTGAGCTTCCTGGCGCGGATCAGCTCCGCGTCCTTGCCGGTCAGGCCGATGGCGCTGCCACCGTGGCGGTTGATCAGGTTGACGATGTCCTTGTTGACCTGGCCACCCAGCACCATTTCAACCACGTCCATGGTCGCCGCGTCGGTGACGCGCATGCCATCGATGAAGTGGCTTTCGATCGACAGGCGCTTGAGCAGGTCACCGATCTGCGGGCCACCGCCGTGCACGACCACCGGGTTGATGCCCACGGCCTTCATCAGCACGATGTCCCGGGCAAAGCCGGTCTTGAGCTCTTCGCTCTCCATCGCGTTGCCGCCGTACTTGATCACCAGGGTCTTGCCGACAAAGCGGCGGATGTAAGGCAGTGCTTCGGACAAAACCTCGGCTACATGGGAAGCGGCATCGCGATCGAGGGTCATGCAGGGCTCCTGTAAGGAACAGATAGTCGGTCAGAACGGCAGTTGCAGCTCAGGGGCAACCCGCAGCAACTGGGCGCGGAAAACATCCTTGATACGTTGCAATTCGGCGTCGCTTTCGGCCTCGAAGCGCAGTACCAGCACCGGTGTGGTGTTGGAGGCGCGTACCAGGCCCCAGCCCTGGGCGTAGTCGACCCGCACACCGTCGATGGTGGTCAGGCTGGCTTCGCCCCAGTCGGCGTCGCGTTGCAGTGCATCAATGATGCTGAATTTACCCTCGTCGGTCACATCAATATTGATTTCCGGCGTGGAAATATCGTTCGGGAACGCCGCGAACAGGCTTTCGGCGTCTTGCCCGGCCTTGCTGAGGATCTCCAGCAGGCGGGCGGCGCTGTAGATGCCGTCGTCGAAGCCGAACCAGCGTTCCTTGATGAAGATGTGCCCACTCATCTCGCCTGCCAGCAGCGAGCCAGTCTGTTTCATCTTCTTTTTGATCAACGAGTGGCCGGTCTTCCACATCAGTGCGCGGCCGCCGTGCTGTTCAATCAGCGGGGTCAGGCGGCGGGTGCATTTGACGTCGAAGATGATCTCGGCGCCTGGGTTGCGCGACAGCACGTCCTGGGCAAACAGCATGAGCAGGCGATCGGGGTAGACGATGCTGCCGGTGTTGGTCACCACGCCCACTCGGTCGCCGTCGCCATCGAAGGCCAGGCCGATGTCGGCGTTGGTTTCCTTGACCTTGGCGATCAAGTCTTCAAGGTTTTCGGGCTTGCCCGGGTCCGGGTGGTGGTTGGGGAAGTTGCCATCCACCTCGCAGAACAGCGGGATGACTTCGCAGCCCAAGGCTTCGATCAGCTGTGGCGCGATCACACCGGCAGCGCCGTTGCCGCAGTCCACCACTACCTTGAGCTTCTTCGCCAGCTTCACGTCGGCGACGATTTGCTGGTAATAGCGCTGAAGGATCTCGACCTTTTCCACGCTGCCTTCGGCACGGGTCAGGTCGTTGGTTTTCAGGCGGGTCAGCAGGGCCTGGATCTGCTCGTTGGCCAAGGTATCGCCGGCGATGACGATCTTGAAACCGTTGTAGTCAGACGGGTTGTGGCTACCGGTAAGCATCACACCGGACTTGCCGGCCAGCACGTTGGCTGCGTAGTACAGCGCGGGTGTCGGCACCAGGCCGACGTCGCTGACTTGGCAACCGGCGTCGACCAGGCCTTGGATCAGTTGCTCGACCAACATCGGGCCGGACAAGCGGCCGTCGCGGCCAACGGAGATCTGTGGCTCGCCCTGGGCGAGGGTCTGGGCGCCGATGGCGCGGCCGATCCAGTAGGCGGTTTCGGCGTGCAGGGTCTTGCCGACCACGCCGCGGATGTCATAGGCGCGGAAAATGCTGTCAGGCAATGCGGGGACCAGGTGGGCCATATCGTTCATCTCTGGAAGCTCCATTAGTCAAAGGCTGTCTGGGCAGGCGCAAACTGAACGCTTGGACGGTGGTTTCGTCAGAGAGTTCGCCATCCATGGCCTGAACGTTCGACGGGCGGTCAGTGACTGCCGGAGTGGCCAAACCCGCCGCTGCCGCGCTGGCTTTCGTCAAACGCCTCGACGATGTCGAAATGCGCTTGCACCACCGGCACCAGCACCAGCTGGGCGATGCGTTCGCCGACAGCGATGGTGAATGGCGTGTTGCCGCGGTTCCAGCACGACACCATCAGCTCGCCCTGGTAATCCGAGTCGATCAGGCCGACCAGGTTGCCCAGCACGATGCCGTGCTTATGGCCCAGGCCCGAGCGCGGCAGGATCATGGCCGCCAAACCCGGGTCGCCGATGTAGATCGACAGGCCGGTAGGGATCAGCAGGGTCTGGCCCGGCTCGAGGACGGTGTCTTCTTTCAGCAGGGCGCGCAGGTCGAGGCCGGCAGAGCCGGGTGTGGCGTATTGCGGCAGCGGGAATTCGCTGCCCAGGCGTGGGTCGAGAATCTTGGCTTGAAGAGCGTGCATGGAACTTATTGAACCTGATTGAGCCGTTCGGCGATGAAGGCGAGCAGTTGCCGGGCAATTTTGCCCTTGCTGGTCTGCGCGAAGAGGGTCTGGTGCTGCTGGCGGTCGATCACGGTCAAGGCGTTCTCTTCGCTGTTGAAGCCGATGCTGGGGTTGGCCACATCATTGGCGACGATCAGGTCGAGGTTCTTGTCCTTGAGCTTGCGCGTGGCGTAATCGAGCAAATGTTCGGTCTCGGCGGCAAAGCCGACGCTGAACGGGCGGTCGTTGCGGCCAGCGATGGTGGCAAGGATATCGGGATTGCGCACCATCTGCAGCAGCATGCCGTCGCCGGTCGTAGGATCCTTCTTGAGTTTTTGCGTGGCAACCACCTCTGGGCGGTAGTCCGCAACTGCTGCCGAGGCGATGAACAGGTCGCATGGCATGCCCGCCTCACAGGCTGCGAGCATGTCCCGCGCGCTGACCACGTCGATCCGGTTGACCCGGTCGGGGGTCTGCAGGTGCACCGGGCCGGTGACGAGGGTCACCCGAGCACCGGCTTCGGCGGCCGCTTCGGCCAGGGCGAAGCCCATCTTCCCCGAGCTATGATTGGTGATGTAGCGCACCGGGTCGATGTTTTCCTGGGTCGGGCCGGCCGTGATCAGCACGTGCTTGCCGGTGAGCGCCTGGCGCTTGAAGCTTTCGGCGGCGCACCAGGCCAGGTCGGTGGCTTCGAGCATGCGGCCCAGGCCCACGTCGCCGCAGGCCTGGCTGCCGGACGCCGGGCCGAACACCTGGATGCCACGGCCCTTGAGCACCTCAAGGTTGGCTTGGGTGGCCGGGTCGCGCCACATCGCCTGGTTCATGGCCGGGGCCACGGCCACGGTGGCGTCCGTGGCCAGCACCAGCGTGGTCAGCAAGTCGTCGGCCATGCCTTGGGCCATGCGTGCCATGAGGTCGGCGGTAGCCGGGGCAATCAGCACCAGGTCGGCCCACTTGGCCAGTTCGATGTGGCCCATGGCCGCTTCGGCGGCGGGGTCGAGCAGATCCATGTGTACCGGGTGGCCGGACAGCGCCTGCAAGGTCAGCGGGGTGATGAATTCAGCACCACCGCGGGTCATGACGACGCGCACTTGCGCGCCGTGCTCCAGGAGACGGCGAATCAGTTCGGCGCTCTTGTAGGCGGCAATGCCGCCCCCTACGCCGAGAACGATGCGCTTGCGATACAGCCGCTGCATAGGCTTGCCTTTTTCCAGTGAGAGCGGGCGGCGACGAACAAGACTGCCTGCGGCAGAACGTCGCATGTACGAGGCGAAATAGATTAACACAGGGCCCAAACGTGCCGCAGCAGGACCAAGGAGCAGGGATGAATATCAGGGAGTGGCCGGTTGATGAACGGCCGAGGGAGAAGTTGTTGTCGCGAGGGGCGGTGGTGTTATCGGATGCCGAACTGGTGGCCGTGTTGCTGGGCTCGGGCGTGGCCGGGCGTAACGTGCTGGACCTGGCGCGCGGGCTGCTGGTGCGGTTTGGAGGGCTGCGGCAGTTTCTTGAGGCGGATCGCGAAGCCGTTTTGCGCGAGCCTGGCCTGGGGCCGGTGAAATACGCGCAGTTGCAGGCGCTGCTGGAAATTGGCCGACGTTATCTGGATGAAGGCATCGAGCGCACGCCTGTTCTGGAAAGCCCAGTGGCGGTGCGGCGTTACCTGAAGGCCATGCTGCGCCATGAGACCAGTGAAGTGTTCGGTTGCCTTTTTCTGGATACCAAGCATAGGCCGCTGGCGTTCGAGATCCTGTTCAGGGGGACGATTGACAGGGCCAGCATCTACCCGCGCGAAGTAGTGCGCCGGGCGTTGCTGCACAATGCGGCGGCGTTGATTCTTTGCCACAACCACCCTTCGGGGAACAGCGAGCCGAGCCAGGAGGATGTGCACATGACGCTATCGTTGAAGCGCGCGTTGGGGCTGATCGATGTGCGGGTACTCGATCACATCATTGTCGGTGATGGGGAGCCGTTGTCGATGGTCGAGCAGGGGTGGATCGTTGCTTAGCGGTGTCCATGTGCCGGCCTCTTCGCAGGGCAGGCCCGCTCCCACTCCCCGCAGGGAAGGGCGGAGAACCTGTGGGAGCGGCTTCAGCCGCGAAGCAGGCGCCGCGGTGGATGGCACCGGGTTGGCCGGTGTTCGCGGCTGAAGCCGCTCCTACAGGATCCCCGCCAAATCAGTAAGTTAGCGTTGATTCTGTGGGAGCGGGCTTGCCCCGCGAAAGGGCCAGTGCAGGCGCCCTCGGGCTCAGCGGGTTACCGAAACCTTGCTGAAATCCAGGCGCCCGAACGGGCTCACCTGATACCCCTCGACCCCGTCACGCAACAGCGTCGCTGCCGTCGGATGCGCCAGCGGCACCCACAAAGCCTGCTGCTGAATCAAGGTCTGCGCCTGCTGGTAAAGCCGACTGCGCACGCTCTGGTCGTTGGTGGTACGGCCGGCACTGATCAGCTGATCGAGGCGGTTGTCGCAAAACCGCGCGAAGTTGGTGCCCGACTTGACCGCTGCGCAGGAAAACTGCGGGCTGAGGAAGTTGTCCGGGTCGCCGTTGTCACCGGCCCAGCCCATGAACAGCAGGTCATGCTCGCCCGCTTTGGCCCGGCGTATCAGCTCGCCCCATTCGATCACGCGGATCTCGGCCTTGATGCCGATCTTGCCCAGGTCTGCCTGCAGCATCTGCGCGCCCAGGCTCGGGTTGGGGTTGAGCAGGCTGCCCGACGGGCGGGTCCAGATAGTGGTGCTGAAACCATCGGCAAAGCCGGCCTTGGTCAACAGAGCCTTGGCTTTGTTCAGGTCCTGCGGGTATCCGGGCAGGTCCTTGGCGTAGCTCCAGGTGTTGGGTGGGTAGGGGCCATTGGCGGCGGTGGCGGTGTCTTCAAAAACGGCCTTGAGGTAGGCCTGCTTGTCGAAAGCCAGGTTGATGGCCTGGCGTACTTCGGGCTTGTCCAGCGGCGGGTGTTCGCTGTTGATGGCGACGAAGGCAGTCATGAAGGCAGGCGTGGTCGCGACCTTGAGGTTACCGTCCTTGCCCGCTTCGGCGATGTCCAAGGGCTTGGGCGACAGGGCTACCTGGCATTCGCCGCGCTTGAGCTTTTGCAAGCGCACGTTGGCATCGGTGGTGATCGCGAAGATCAGCGGGTCGACGGCAGGTTTGCCGTCGAAGTAGTCAGGGTTGGCGCGGTAGCGCACCACGGCATCCTTCTGGAAGCGCTGGAAGACGAACGGGCCGGTGCCGATCGGCTGGCTGTTGAGTTTTTCCGGCGTACCGGCCTTGAGCAGCTTGTCGGCGTATTCGGCGGAGTAGATCGAAGCGAAGCCCATGCTCAGGGTGGCCAGGAAGGTGGCGTCGGCGTGGCTCAGGGTGAAGCGCACGCTGTTCGGCTCCGTCGCATCGATCGACTTGATCAGGCTGCTCAGTTGCAACGACTGCGCGTGCGGGTAGCCACCCGGCGCGGTCTTGTGCCAGGCGTGGGCGGGGTAGAGCATGCGCTGGAAGCTGAACAGCACGTCGTCGGCGTTCAGTTCACGGGTTGGCTTGAAGTACGGCGTGGTGTGGAATTTGACGCCATCGCGCAGCTTGAAGTCATAGGTCAGGCCGTCAGCCGAAACCGTCCAGCTTTGCGCCAGGCTGGGTACGACCTTGCCTTGGGTTGCGTCGAACTCCACCAGGCGGTTCATCAGCACGTCTGCCGAGGCATTGGTGGTGGTCAGCGAGTTATACTGGACCACGTCGAAACCTTCGGGGCTGGCTTCGCTGCAGACACTCAGCGGGGCTGCCTGGGCGATGCCGGCGGCAAACAGGGAGGTAATCAATAAGGAAAAGGCGGCGGCACGCATCGTGACTCCTTGGCTGTCAGTGGCCCATCTGCCAGTGCAGTCTGGAAACGTCCTACCCTAGTGCGCGGATCAGCAAATGACCACCCTCTTTTTCTGCCGGTTGGCGACGAGTGGTCGACAGCGCGGCGAGCCAGTCGCTATGCTGCTCGCGCACCATTTGTCTCAGCTAGATGCTCATCATCTGTTGTTGCAACGCAGTCTTTCTGGTATAAAGCAGCGCTCTTTTCTAGGGGCTCGGCCTGTCGCATCAGCGGATCCGGTCGATAAGACCTCCAGAATCACGGCGCCTGGCGCCAAAGACTGAGAGATTAAGCGGCCAACCCATGCCGGGTTGGGCATGTGGTTTTAGAGGGCTGAGTCATGTCGAGAGTCTGTCAAGTTACTGGTAAGGGTCCAGTAACCGGGAACAACATTTCCCACGCAAACAACAAAACCCGTCGTCGTTTCCTGCCAAACCTGCAGCACCACCGTTTCTGGGTTGAAACCGAGAACCGCTTCGTGCGTCTGCGCGTTTCTGCCAAGGGCATGCGTATCATCGACAAGCGCGGCATCGACGCCGTTCTGGTTGACATCCGTAAAGCTGGCGCCAAGGTTTAAGGGAGAACATCATGCGTGAATTGATCCGTCTGGTTTCGAGTGCCGGTACCGGCCACTTCTACACCACCGACAAGAACAAGCGCACCACCCCGGACAAAATCGAGATCAAGAAATATGATCCGGTTGTTCGCAAGCACGTGGTGTACAAGGAAGCCAAGATCAAGTAATTGATCGGCGACCTGAAAAAAAACCCGCATCCGAAAGGACGCGGGTTTTTTTATGCCTGCACGGCAGGTCAGTTGAAGCTGAAGCCCTGGATCAGGCTATTGGCGTCGGCATTGATGTGGATGCGATCAATGTCGTACTCCTTCGTGCTGATTTCTTTGGGGCCTACAACGCGTGCGCGACCGGTAATTTCAGTGATAGTCGCTTTCACGGAGGGTTCGTATGGCGTACCGATCAGGTGAGCCAGGGCTTGCAGCACTTCTTCGTTGTTCATGCTGGGTTACCTTTGAAAGAGGATGGCCCGACGCGGGCAGGGCCATCCTCTTTCAGTGCTGCGTGAAGCATGAGCTACATAATTATTTTTGCTCGAACATCACATAGATCTTGCGGCACGGCTCCAGTACCTCCCAAGTGCCTTTGAAGCCCGCCGGGATGACGAACCGGTCACCCGCCCGCAGGGTCTTGGCGCCGCCATCCTGGTCGCGCAGCACCGAAACGCCCTGGACGATCTCGCAATACTCGTGCTCGGTGTAGCTCACGGTCCATTGCCCCACTTCGCCTTCCCAGACGCCTGCAGCAAATTGGCCGCAAGGGCTGGAGTAGTGGTTGTAGACCGCCTGATCCGGCTCGCCCTTGAGGATTTTTTCCGCCGCTGGGCGGTAGCGTTCGGCCTCGGTGAGGACCTGGGCGAAGTCGATGATGCTGGCGATGCTCATGGTGCGGCTCCTGTTGTTGTTTAATAAAATGCACATCAGTAGGCATTTAGGCCTTTCGTGTCAAATATATTGATAGTTTACACGGCCTGGTTTAGGGTATCGCTTGCCAGTGTGCGCTTGTCGCCCGGCCAGAATTCTGACAACGCCTGTGAGTCCTCAGTGCGGCGTTGCACCTAAACAAGAGGAGGAGTTTCGTATGACCACCCTGACCCGTGCGGACTGGGAACAACGTGCCCAGCAACTGAAGATCGAAGGCCGTGCCTTCATCAACGGCGAATACACCGACGCCGCATCCGGTGAAACGTTCGACTGCCTGAGCCCGGTCGACGGACGCTTCCTGGCCAAGGTCGCCAGCTGCGACCTGGCCGACGCCAACCGCGCCGTGGAAAACGCCCGCGCCACCTTCGACTCCGGCGTCTGGTCGCGCCTGGCCCCGGCCAAGCGCAAGGCCAAGCTGATTCGCTTCGCCGAACTGCTGCGCAAGAACGTTGAAGAGCTGGCGCTGCTCGAAACCCTGGACATGGGCAAGCCGATCGGCGACTCCTCCAGCATCGACATCCCAGGCGCGGCCCAAGCCCTGCACTGGAATGCCGAAGCCATCGACAAGGTCTACGACGAAGTCGCGCCAACCCCGCACGACCAGCTCGGCCTGGTTACCCGCGAGCCAGTGGGCGTGGTCGGTGCCATCGTACCGTGGAACTTCCCGCTGCTGATGGCCTGCTGGAAACTCGGCCCGGCCCTGGCCACCGGTAACTCGGTGGTGCTCAAGCCATCCGAAAAATCCCCGCTGACCGCCATCCGCATCGCTCAGTTGGCCATCGAAGCCGGCATCCCGGCCGGTGTGCTGAACGTGTTGCCGGGTTACGGCCACACCGTGGGCAAGGCCCTGGCCCTGCACATGGACGTCGACACCCTGGTGTTCACCGGTTCGACCAAGATCGCCAAGCAACTGATGATCTACGCCGGCGAATCCAACATGAAGCGCATCTGGCTGGAAGCCGGCGGCAAGAGCCCGAACATCGTCTTCGCCGACGCGCCGGACCTGCAGGCCGCTGCCGAAGCCGCTGCCAGCGCCATCGCCTTCAACCAGGGCGAAGTCTGCACTGCGGGTTCGCGCCTGCTGGTCGAGCGTTCGATCAAGGACAAGTTCCTGCCAATGGTGGTCGAAGCCCTCAAAGGCTGGAAACCGGGCAACCCACTGGACCCGCAGACCACCGTCGGCGCGCTGGTCGACACCCAGCAGATGAACACCGTGCTGTCGTACATCGACGCCGGGCACCAGGACGGCGCCAAGCTGCTGGCCGGTGGCAAGCGCATCCTCGAAGAGACGGGCGGTACCTACGTCGAGCCAACCATCTTCGACGGCGTGACCAATGCCATGAAGATCGCCCAGGAAGAAATCTTCGGCCCAGTGTTGTCGGTGATCACCTTCGACACCGCCGAAGAAGCCATCGCCATCGCCAACGACACCCCTTACGGCCTGGCCGCTGGTATCTGGACCTCGGACATCTCCAAGGCCCACAAGACCGCCCGCGCCGTGCGCGCTGGCAGCGTCTGGGTCAACCAGTACGACGGCGGCGACATGACCGCGCCGTTCGGTGGCTTCAAGCAGTCGGGCAATGGCCGTGACAAGTCGCTGCACGCACTGGAGAAGTACACCGAGCTGAAAGCGACCTGGATCAAGCTGTAATACCAGGGGGCCGCGTTGCGGCCCAATCGCCGGCAAGCCAGCTCCTACAGGCTCTTCGCAGCCCTCAAGGCCTCCGATGTACCTGTGGGAGCCCGGCTTGCCGGCGATGGGCTGCACAGCAGCCCCAACAATAGCCGGGTCGGCTCACGCTGCCCCGGCTTCGTCGTTTTTGCTGTTCACGAATTCTGCCTGGGAGGCTGCAATGCGTTGGGGTACCTACTTCGCCGTACTGGCATCGGTGCTCAGTGTCGGGCTGGCGCTTGGTGTGAGCATGCCGCTGGTGTCCCTGCGCCTGGAGGCCTGGGGCTACGGCAGCTTTGCCATCGGTGTGATGGCGGCGATGCCGGCGCTGGGCGTACTGATTGGCGCCAGCCTGGCCAGCCGCCTGGCCGGTTGGGTCGGCGTGCCTTCGGCCATGCGCCTGTGCCTGTGGGGCGGGGCGTTGTCGATTGGCCTGCTGGCGTTGCTGCCGAGCTACCCGTTGTGGCTGGCGCTGCGCTTATTGATCGGCATGTCGCTGACCGTGGTGTTCATTCTCGGCGAAAGCTGGATCAACCAGTTGGTGGTCGAGCAGTGGCGTGGTCGGCTGGTGGCGCTGTATGGCAGCAGCTATGCCTTGAGCCAGCTGGCCGGGCCGCTGGTGCTGGGCTTTCTCGGGTCCGACGATGACTTCGGTTTCTGGGCCGCGACCGGCCTGTTGCTGCTGGCGCCCTTGTTGCTGTTGGGGCGCGGCGGTGCGCCGAGCACCGAGGCGTGCAGCGTTACCTTCCGCGACCTGTTTGCCTTCTGCCGTCGTCTGCCAGTGATCGCCTGGGCGATTGCATTGTTCGCTTCTTTCGAAGCCATGATCCTTACCCTGTTGCCGGTGTATTGCCTGCAGCAGGGGTTCAGCACCGAGCTTGCGCTGTTCATGGTCAGCACGGTGGTGGTCGGTGACGCGGTGCTGCAGCTGCCCATTGGTGCGTTGGCCGACCACATGTCGCGGCGCACGCTGTTCACCGGTTGCGCGGTCACCTTGCTGTGTTCCAGCCTGGCGATTCCGCTGCTGCTGCACACGCCGGTGATCTGGCCGCTGTGGGTGCTGTTCGGAGCCAGTGCCGGTGGTTTGTTCACCTTGTCGCTGATACTGATCGGCGAGCGTTATCGGGATGATGCGCTAGTGCGCGCCAACGCCCATGTGGCGCAGCTGTGGGGTATAGGCTGCCTGTTGGGGCCGTTGCTGGCCGGTGCGGGGAGCCAGTGGCTCAGCGGTCATGCGTTGCCGCTGCTGATGGCTTTCGGGGCGGCGGGGCTGGTGGTGTTGACCCGCCGCCGTGGCGCCTTCGAACCTGCCGCTGCCTGATGTTCTGTGGGGCGCAAAGCGCCCTCGGCAGCTACAGCATCTTCTCCAGACCGACCGCCTTGCTGATCCACGCATTGAAACGCCGCCACAGCCCGCCGGGCTCTGCCGTCAGTGTGTGCAGCTGGCCGTTGTCCTCGGTCACCCAGACCAGCTTGTCATCCGCCAACCTGACCTGATAGCTCAGCGCTGGGGCCATACCCTGCAAGGCCAGCTCGCGGGTGTATTCGGCCAGTTCCGGGCTGTCCACCAGCACGCCCACCTCGGTGTTCCACAGCACCGAGCGCGGGTCGAAGTTGAACGAGCCGATGAACGTCTTGCGCCGGTCGAAGACGATCGCCTTGCTGTGCAGGCTCGAATCGGAGCTGCCACGGAAGCTCAGCCGGCCGGCGCTGGGGTCGCCAGGCTGGCGCCGCAGCTCGAACAGCTGCACGCCGTGCTCGAGCAGCGCCCGGCGGTACGGCGCATACCCACCATGCACCGCCGGTACATCGGTGGCTTCCAGCGAATTGGTCAGCAGCCTCACCGACGCCCCGGCGTCGGCACGGCCAGTCAGGTACAGCAGGCCTGGCTCCCCCGGCACGAAGTAGGCTGATACCAGGATCAGCTCCTTGTGCACGCTGGCCAGGTCCGGCGCCAACTGCTGGCTCATCAACAGGTGCGGGTCCGGCTCGTCATCGGCCAGCACCTTGCTCGGCGCATCCCAGAGTGCCGAGCTGTGGGCCCAGATCAGCTCGTTGCGCCAGACATCCAGGCGCGGTTGGGACTGGTAGGCCATCAAGCGGTCATACAGCGCCTTGCGTTTTACCCGTGCCTCGGCCAGCGATAC
This sequence comes from Pseudomonas sp. LFS044, assembly GCF_047978245.1. Lineage (NCBI taxonomy): Bacteria > Pseudomonadati > Pseudomonadota > Gammaproteobacteria > Pseudomonadales > Pseudomonadaceae > Pseudomonas > Pseudomonas sp. LFS044. The sequence goes on along the minus strand of NZ_JBFPFX010000004.1, from coordinate 21,993 downwards.
CTCCAGACGATGGCGGCTGGCGCGCAGGTCGTCAGCGTCAGGCTGCTGCCAGAGGAAGTCACCGATAGGCCGGCTGAGGGCGCTGTTCCAGTACTGGTCGAAGCCGTGCCCGAGCTGTTCCGCGACCGGGCCCACGCCGAGCATGTCGATGTCGGTGAAGTTGAGGTTGGGCTCGGCATCGAAATACTCGTCGCCCAGGTTGCGCCCGCCGACGATCGCCATGCTGCTGTCCACCAGGAACAGCTTGTTGTGCATGCGCCGGTGCTGGCGCGACAAATTGAATAGACGGCCCACCGCCCGGGTGGCGCCGGTGCTGCGGCCCAGGTGCAGCGGGTTGAACACGCGGATCTGGATATTCGGATGGGCGTCGAGGGTGCCCATGATGGTGTCCAGGCCATCACTGGTGGTGTCGTCGAGCAGGATGCGCACGCGCACACCTCGGTCGGCGGCGCGCAGCAGTTCGTGAACCAGGGCGCGGGTGCTGAGGCCATCGTGCACGATGTAGTACTGCAGGTCGATGCTCGCCTGAGCGTTGCGGATCAGCTCGGCACGGGCGCGGAAGGCCTCGTTGCTGTTGGGCAGCAGGCGAAAACCGGAGCGCCCTTCATAGGGGGCGGCCTGGCGCAGCACCGAGCGGCCGAAGGCAGAATCCTTGGCCGGTAGTGCCTGGCTGGTTTCGCGGGGCATGCCGACGCTGGCGCAGCCTGCAAGGCCGAGCAGCACCAGCAGCAGAGGCAGAGCTCGCTGGAGTCTCAAAGGTGAATCGTCCTGTACAGCAAAGGCCTGAGAGTTGGACCGTGGAAGGCGGCGCAAAGTTACCCGCCAGTGTTGTCTTCATCCAGTAGACGAAGGGCGGTTTCACCCACTTTGCGCACCGCATCCTCGATTTGCGGGGTGGGCCGCGCGGCGAAGTTCATCCGCAGGCAGTGGCGGAACTTGCCCGAGGCCGAAAAGATGCTGCCTACGGCCACCTGCACGCCCTGTTCCAGTAAAGCGCGGTTCAGCCGCAGCGTATCGAAATGTTCAGGTAATTCCACCCACAGCATGAAGCCGCCCTGGGGCCGGCTGACGCGGGTGCCCGCTGGGAAGTAGCGGCTGACCCAATCGCTCATCAGGTCGCGGCCGCGCTGGTACTGGCTGCGCATGCGCCGCACGTGCGGCTGGTAATGCCCGGCGGCGATGAAATCGGCGATGGCCAGCTGTGGCTGGGTGGCGGTGCTGCCGGTGCTGATGTACTTCATGTGCAGCACCCGCTCCAGGTAGCGCCCAGGCGCGACCCAGCCGATGCGCAGGCCAGGGGCGAGGGTCTTGGAGAACGAGCTGCACAGCAGCACGCGGCCGTCGTCGTCGAACGACTTGAGGGTACGCGGGCGCGGGTAGGTGTAGGCCAGGTCGCCATACACATCGTCTTCCAGGATCGCCACGTCATAGCGCTGGGCCAGGCTTAGCAGGGCCTTCTTGCGTGCTTCGGGCATGATGTAGCCGAGCGGATTGTTGCAGCTCGGGGTGATCTGGATGAGCTTGATCGGCCACTGCTCCAAGGCCAGCTCCAGCGCTTCCAGGCTGATGCCGGTGATCGGGTCGGTGGGGATTTCCAACGCTTTCATGCCCAGGCCCTTGAGGGTCTGCATGGCCCCGTGGAAGCTTGGCGAGTCGACCGCAACAATGTCACCTGGCTCGCACACCGCGCGGATGCTGCACGACAGCGCCTCGTGGCAACCGGTCGTTACCACCAGGTCGGCAGGCCCCAGGCGGCAGCCGGAGTCGAGCATCAGGCGAGCGATCTGTTCGCGCAGGGCGAGGTTGCCGTGAATATTGTCGTAATACAGCCCCGGCATGTCCTGCCGGCGGCTGAGCTGGGCGAGGCTGCGCAGCAAGGGCTTGAGGCTGGGGCTGTCGATGTCGGGCATGCCGCGGCCGAGCTGGATCACGTCCTTGCGCGGGGTGCTGCGCACCAGCTCGAGCACCTGCTCCCACTGCGAGATGTCCACCGGGCGTTGGGCCGGGCGGCTGACGGCGGGCAGGGCGGCGGGGTGGCGGTGATCGCTGACGAAATAGCCCGACTTGGGCCTTGGCGACACCATGCCGCTGTCTTCCAGCATGCGGTAGGCCTGCTGCACGGTGCTCAAGCTGACGCCATGCTCCATGCTCAGTGCGCGCACCGATGGCAGGCGCTGGCCGGGGCGGTAAAGACCTTGCTCGATGCGGGCGCCGAGCAGTTCGGCGAGGTTCAGGTAGAGCGTCACGGCATACTCCAGCGCAAAATCACAGCACAGACCAGTACAGTGTTGCCGAAAATACAGCATTCAGCTGGTTTGCCGCCAATTCTGTATGGGAATAATAAGGCTGTGTTGGTTCTGTATTGCTTAGGCCGTCAGCGCGCATGCTCTCTCTACGGTAACCACTGAATGGGAGAACGCAGCGATGGGTGGCATGAGCGATGTGCGCTTGCAACTGATGGTCAAGGAACTGGAAGCAGGGCAGAAGGCCAAGGTCTGCAATGCACCGGCCGACCTGGGCCGCTGGGGGCTGATGCTGCACCGCTGGCGCACCCGCAGGGCGCTGCTGCAGCTGGATGACAATCAGCTGCGTGATATCGGGCTGAGCTGGGAGCAGGCCCGGGTTGAAGGGCAAAAACCCTTCTGGAAGGAATGAGACGCCCACCTCAATCGCTGCGGCTTCACGCCAGCTCTTTGAGCCTGTGCCAGAGCATCCCCAACGCCAGCAGCGGCGAGCGTAAATGCTTGCCGCCGGGGAAGGTGATGTGCGGCACTTTGGCGAACAGGTCAAAGCGCCCGCTCTGCTGGCCGCTGATCGCCTCGCCCAGCAGGCGCGCAGCCAGGTGAGTGGCGTTGAGCCCATGGCCGGAGTAGGCCTGGGCGTAGTAGACGTTCGGCTGGCTGGCCAGGCGGCCGATCTGCGGCAGGCGGTTGGCGCCGATGCCGATCATGCCGCCCCACTGGTAGTCGATGCGCACGTCGGCCAGTTCGGGGAAGACCTTGAGCATCTTTGGCCGCATGTAGGCGGCAATGTCCTGCGGGTCGCGGCCGGAGTAATGGCAGGCGCCACCGAACAGCAGGCGGTGGTCGGCGGACAGGCGATAGTAGTCCAGTGCCACGCGCTGGTCGCACACCGCCATGTTCTGCGGCAACAGCTGGCGCGCGCGTGCCTGGCCAAGCGGTTCGGTGGCGATGATATAGCTGCCGGCAGGCAGCACCTTACCGCCCAGCTCGCGGTTGAGGTCATTGTGGTAGGCGTTGCAGCACATCACCAAGGTCTTGGCGCGCACCCGGCCCTGGGCGGTGTGCACCTTTACTTCAGGGCCGTACTCGATCCGGCTGACCTCTGACTGCTCGAACAACCGCACACCCAGGCGGCTGGCCACCGCCGCTTCGCCCAGTGCCAGGTTGAGTGGGTGCAGGTGCCCCGAGCCCATGTCGATCAGGCCACCAACGTAACGGTTGGAGCCGACCACGCTGTGGATATCGTCCTTTTGCACCAGCCGCAGTTCGTGGCGGTAGCCCAAGCTGCGCAGTTCCTCAGCCTCTTCGGCGAAGCCTTGCAGCTCGCCGGGCTTGTTGGCCAAATCGCAGTAGCCCCAGGTCAGGTCGCAAGCGATGGCGTGGCGCTCGACCCGTTCACGGACGATTTCCACGGCTTCCAGCCCCATCAACTTCATGCTGCGCACACCGTCCTCACCAATCACCGGCAGGAACTGCTCCAGGCCATGGCCGACGCCGCGTATGAGCTGGCCACCATTGCGCCCGCTGGCACCCCAGCCAAGCTTGCGTGCCTCCAGCAGAATCACCGACAGGCCGCGTTCGGCCAGCTCGATGGCAGTGTTCAGGCCCGAGTAGCCGCCGCCGATGATGCACACGTCTGCGCTGTGCTCGCCTTGCAGGAAGGGGTGATCAGGGTGTGGCGCGCTGCTGGCGGCGTAGTAGGAGGCGGCGTGCTGCGCGCTGTGGATCATTGGGCAGGTCCTGAGTGTCTTGGCAGAAAGGGGAGGATAAGTGGGGTTTCAAGGTGGGGCAACCGGCCTCATCGCCGGCAAGCCGGCGCCTACTGAATCTTCACTTCTCATGAGACCAGTGGGTTACCGGTGGCAGCCGGCTTGCCGGCGAATGGGCCTATAATCCAACCCAAATTCTTGCCTTGTATCCACCATGTCCTGCAACCGCCACAAGATCCAGTTCCTGCGTGAACTCATCCCTTCTTTCGAATGCGAACCCGGCTGCCACGATTGCTGCGGCCCGGTGACCACGTCTGCCGAAGAAATGGCCCGCCTGCCGCGCAAGTCGCAGGCCGAGCAGGAGGCGGCCATGCAACGCCTGGACTGCGTGCACCTGGGCCCCAACGGCTGCACGGTGTACGAAGAGCGGCCGATGATCTGCCGCCTGTTCGGCACCACCCCACGCATGGCCTGCCCCCGCGGGCGCGGCCCGGACCCGATGATCGAGCCCGAGGCCGAGCAGCTCGTTCACCAGTTCATTGCCACTACCCGCCAAGTGCTGGTCTAGCCTCAGTCCGGGATCGGCAGGCAGAGGCTTTCCTTCACTTCTTCCATCACGATGTAGCTCTTCGATTCGCGCACGTGCGGCAGCTTGAGCAGGATGTCGCCCAGCAGCTTGCGATACGACGCCATCTCCGAAATACGTGCCTTCACCAGGTAGTCGAAATCACCCGATACCAAGTGGCATTCCAACACGTGCGGCAGTTTGAGCACCGCGCGGCGGAATTCCTCGAAGGTGTCGCCAGACTTGTAGTCCAGGCTGATCTCCACGAACACCAGCAGGCTGCCCTTCAGGTGCTGCGGGTTGAGCCGGGCGTTGTAGCCCATGATGATGCCTTCGCGCTCCAGGCGGCGTACGCGTTCGGTGCAAGGGGTGGTGGACAGCCCAACTTTTTCGCCCAGTTCGGTGAAGGAAATACGCCCGTCATTCTGCAGGATCCGCAGGATGTTGCGGTCGATCTTGTCCAGTTCACGCTTGCTCTGGTGCTGGGTTCTCATAGGGGATGCCCCTCCGTGAAAGGCGATTTTGCCGAGAATTCTCGCCAAATATAGGCTTTTATATAGTGAATTGCACTGGTCTGTAATTTTTATACTGCGCGCATCCAAGCCATTTCAACAAAAATGCGGTGCGCCGCGTGCGAGGGATCAACAATGCGAGTTCTGGTACTTGGGAGCGGTGTCATCGGAACCGCCAGTGCCTATTATCTGGCCCGGCAAGGTTTCGAGGTCACGGTGGTCGATCGCCAGCCGGCGGTGGCCATGGAAACCAGCTTTGCCAACGCCGGCCAGATCTCGCCCGGCTATGCCTCGCCCTGGGCTGCCCCAGGTGTGCCGCTGAAAGCCGTGAAATGGCTGTTGGAGCGCCACGCGCCGCTGGCCATCAAGCTGACCGGCGACGTCGATCAGTACCTGTGGATGGCGCAGATGCTGCGCAACTGCACCGCCAACCGTTACGCGGTGAACAAGGAACGCATGGTGCGCCTGTCCGAGTACAGCCGCGACTGCCTCGACGAGCTGCGTGCCGAAACCGGCATCGCCTACGAAAGCCGTACCCTGGGCACCACCCAGCTGTTCCGCACCCAGGCTCAGGTGGATGCCGCCGCCAAGGACATCGCCGTGCTCGAGCAGTCCGGCGTGCCTTATGAATTGCTCGACCGCGATGGCATTGCCCGCGTCGAACCGGCGCTGGCCGGGGTCAAGGATATCCTCGCCGGCGCCCTGCGCCTGCCCAACGACCAGACCGGCGACTGCCAGCTGTTCACCACCAAGCTCGCCGAAATGGCCCGCAACCTGGGCGTGGAATTCCGTTTCGGCCAGGACATTCAGCGCCTGGACTTCGCGGGTGACCGTATCAACGGTGTGTGGATCGACGGCAAGCTGGAAACCGCCGACCGCTACGTGCTGGCGCTGGGCAGCTACTCGCCGCAGATGCTCAAGCCGCTGGGCATCAAGGCGCCGGTGTACCCGCTGAAGGGTTATTCACTGACCGTACCGATCACCAACGCCGACATGGCGCCGACCTCGACCATTCTCGACGAAACCTACAAGGTTGCGATCACCCGTTTCGACAACCGCATCCGGGTCGGCGGCATGGCTGAAATCGCCGGTTTTGACCTGTCGCTGAACCCGCGCCGGCGCGAAACGCTGGAGATGATCGTCAACGACCTTTATCCTCGTGGCGGTGACCTGAGCCAGGCGAGTTTCTGGACTGGCCTGCGCCCGGCCACCCCGGACGGTACGCCGATCGTAGGTGCCACCAAGTTCCGCAACCTGTTCCTCAACACCGGTCACGGTACGCTGGGTTGGACCATGGCCTGTGGTTCCGGTCGCCTGCTGGCCGACCTGATTGCGCGCAGAAAGCCGCAGATCAGCGCCGAAGGCCTGGATATTTCCCGGTATGGCAACACCCGAGAAGACGCCAAGCAAGGGCAGACGGCACCTGTTCACCAGTAGTAAGTTCGCCTGTACCGGCCTCTCGCGGGCAAGCCCGCTCCTACAGGGGCAGCACAGGATTGAACACTGTGCAGTACCTGTGGGAGCCGGCTTGCCGGTGATGAATCCAACACTGTTTTCAACCTGAACCACCATAAGGCTGCCGCCATGCGCCCCGCCCGTGCCCTGATCGACCTGCAGGCCCTGCGCCACAACTACCGCCTCGCCCGTGAACTGACCGGCGCCAAAGCCCTCGCCGTGATCAAAGCCGATGCCTACGGGCACGGTGCCGTGCGTTGCGCCCTGGCCCTGGAAACCGAAGCAGACGGCTTTGCCGTGGCGTGCATCGAAGAGGCGCTGGAGCTGCGCGGGGCGGGTATCAAGGGCCCGATATTGCTGCTCGAAGGCTTCTTCGAAGCCAGCGAACTGGCACTGATGGCTGAACACGACCTGTGGTGTGTGGTGCATTCGCTGTGGCAACTGGAAGCCATCGAAAAGACCTCGGTGCACAAGCCGCTGACTGTCTGGCTCAAGCTCGACAGCGGCATGCACCGTGTCGGCCTGCACGCCAAGGACTATCAAGAGGCCTACCAGCGCCTGCTGGCCAGCGGCAAAGTTTCGCGCATCGTGCTGATGAGCCACTTCGCCCGTGCCGACGAACTGGACGACGACGCCACCGCCCAGCAGATAGCCGTGTTCAACGCCACCCGCCAAGGCTTGGCTGCGGAATGCAGCCTGCGCAACTCGCCCGGCGTACTGGCCTGGCCGCAGGCCCCGAGTGACTGGGTACGGCCAGGCATCATGCTGTACGGTGCCACACCGTTCGAAGTGCAGCAGGCCCAGGCCGAGCGCCTGCAGCCGGTAATGACCCTGCAATCGCGCGTCATCAGCGTGCGGGAACTGCCAGCCGGCGAGCCGGTAGGCTACGGCGCCAAGTTCATCAGCCCGCGGCCGACCCGGGTCGGTGTGGTCGCCATGGGTTACGCCGATGGCTACCCTCGCCAGGCGCCGACCGGCACACCGGTGATGGTCGCCGGCAAGCGCAGCCAGCTGATTGGCCGCGTCTCCATGGACATGCTGTGCATCGACCTCACCGATGTGCCCGAGGCGAACATCGGCAGCCCGGTCGAGTTGTGGGGCAAGCAGGTGCTGGCCAGCGAAGTGGCGATGCACGCTGGAACGATTCCCTACCAGATCTTCTGCAACTTGAAGCGCGTGCCGCTGGACTATTACGGCGAATGACACGCTGAAGCGGACAGCCTGAGGGGCGGTGTGTTGTAAATACTGAACGGCATTGCCATGATATCGTTCACATTCACCCCGCCATCTCATCGTTTCAGGAGGCTCCAGCTTTGGACGTCGGCGAACGACTGCAAGCCATCCGCAAGCTCAAGGGCCTGTCCCAGCGTGAACTCGCCAAACGCGCGGGTGTGACCAACAGCACCATCTCGATGATCGAGAAAAACAGCGTAAGCCCCTCGATCAGCTCGTTGCGCAAGGTGCTGAGCGGCATTCCCATGTCCATGGTCGAGTTCTTCTCGGTGGAGCTTGAAGCCGAAAGCCCTTCCCAGATCGTCTACAAGGCCCATGAGCTGATCGACATCTCCGATGGCGCGGTGACCATGAAGCTGGTGGGCAAGTCGCACCCCAACCGTGCCATAGCGTTTCTCACCGAGGTCTACCCACCGGGTGCCGACACCGGCGCCGAGATGCTCACCCACGATGGCGAAGAAACCGGCATCCTCCTGGAAGGCCGCCTGGAACTGGTAGTCGGCAACGAGATCTTCATCCTTGAGGAAGGCGACAGCTACTACTTCGAAAGCACCCGCCCGCACCGCTTTCGCAACCCATTCAATGAGCCCGCCCGGCTGATCAGCGCCGCCACGCCGTCGAACTTTTGATCCAGCGCAGTGCTTTGTTTCGGCAATATCCCTTTCCCGAGTAGGGTCGTTTCACGGCTTCCGGGTTCCCGCTATACTTTTCAACGCTCGCATTACCGTGGCCGCGGGCGTGATTAGCCACCATGAGGGTGTACGCGTGAACCAAATCAAGAAGATGCTGGCCGTACCAGCAGCCGTATTCGCCCTATGGGCAATGAGCGCAACCGCTGCGACCAACGACGACATCGCCAAACGCCTGGAGCCGGTTGGCCAGGTATGTGTTCAAGGCCAGGAATGCAAAGGCATGGAAGTGGCGGCCACCGCCGGCGGTGGCGGCGCCAAGACCCCGGATGACATCATCGCCAAGCACTGCAATGCCTGCCATGGCACCGGCCTGCTGGGTGCGCCGAAAATCGGTGATACCGCCGCCTGGAAAGAGCGCGCCGACCACCAGGGTGGCCTGGATGGCATCCTCGCCAAGGCCATTACCGGCATCAACGCCATGCCACCGAAAGGCACCTGTGCCGATTGCTCGGATGATGACCTGAAGGGCGCCATCCAGAAGATGTCCGGGCTTTGAGCCACGGCTGAGTCACCCACGGCCCGCCTGCAATGGCGGGCTTTGTTTTTGTGCAGGCAACGAACCCGCGGCGGTTCATGTCCAACCCCTGAACCCACGGAAGACTCAGGAGGCCAAGATGCACCTCTGTTCCATCGACCAGGCAGTCGAGCAGGTCTTGTCACGCCTGCCGGCACACATTCACATGGGCCTGCCGTTGGGTCTTGGCAAACCCAATGCCTTCGTCAATGCGCTGTATGCCCGGGTGCGCGAACTGCCGGAGCGACAGCTGACGATCTACACGGCGTTGTCGCTTGGGCGGCCACCCCTGGGCGACGGCCTGCAGCGGCGTTTTCTCGAGCCCTTCATCGAGCGCGTATTCGCCGATTACGAAGAACTCACCTACCTCGCCGACCTGCGCAACGATCAGCTACCGCCGAACATCCGGGTCGAGCAGTTCTTCATGCAGCCCGGCAGCCTGCTGCACAGTGATTGCGCCCAGCAGGACTACGTCAGCAGCAACTACAGCCACGCCGCCCGCGACATCAACGCCAAGGGTTTGAACCTGATCGCCCAACTGGTCGCCGCCACGCCGGAAAAACCGGTGCACTTGAGCCTGGCCTGCAACCCCGACATCACCCTCGACCTGCTGCCGATGGTCGCCAAGCGGCGCGAGGCCGGTGAAACCATCCTCATGCTCGGCCAGGTGCATGCCGAGCTGCCCTACATGCCCGGCGATGCGGAGCTGGGCATGGAGGCATTCGACCTGTTGATCGACCAGGCCGAGCAACACCGCCTGTTCTCTACCCCGAACATGCCGGTCACCACCCAGGACCATTGCATCGGCCTGCACGCCAGCACGCTGGTGCGCGATGGCGGCACGCTGCAGATCGGCATTGGTGCCATGGGCGATGCGGTGGCCGCCGCGTTGCTGGCCCGCCAGGGCGACAACGTCGGCTACCGGGCCTTGATGGATGAACTGGACGTCGGCCCATGGCAGGCGCTGATCGAGCGTGAAGGCGGGCTGCATGCCTTCGCCCAAGGCCTCTACGGCTGCAGCGAGATGTTCGTCAACGGCCTGCTGGCGTTGGCCGAGGCGGGCGTGGTGCGGCGCCCGGCCGACGAGCAGGGTGTGCTGGTGCACGGCGGCTTCTTCCTCGGCCCGCGGGCGTTCTACCAACGTTTGCGGGACATGCCACTGGAGCAGCGCGCGCGTTTTGCCATGACGCGTATCAGCTTCATCAACGAGCTGTATGGCCAGGAGGAACTCAAGCGCCGGCAACGCCGCGATGCGCGCTTCATCAACACGGTGTTCACCATGACCTTGCTCGGTGCGGGGGTGGCCGACCAGCTGGAGGATGGCCGCGTACTCAGCGGTGTTGGCGGGCAGTACAACTTCGTCGCCCAGGGCCATGCGCTGGAGGGCGGGCGCTCGATCCTGCTGCTGCGCAGTTGGCGTGAGGCGGGCGGCGACGTCAGTTCCAACCTGCTTTGGGCCTACGGCCACTGCACCATCCCTCGGCACTTGCGCGACATTGTGGTGACCGAGTACGGCATCGCTGACCTGCGCGGGCAGACCGACAGTGAAGTGATTGCGCGGTTGCTGGCGGTCAGTGATTCGCGGTTTCAGGCTGAGCTGATCGAGCAGGCCAAAAAGGCCGGCAAGTTGGCAAAGGATTTTCAGCTGGATGCGCGGTTTACCGACAACACGCCTGAGCGGCTTGAATCAATCAGAGCGCGGCATGTGCGGCTGTTCCCGGAGTATCCGCTGGGCACGGATTTTACCGCCGAGGAGCGAGACTTGCTGCGGGCGTTGAACTGGCTCAAGAGCAAGTTCAAGTTGAGCGAGGTGCTGGAGCTGGGCAAGGCCGCGCTGGATGCGCCGGGGCCGGAGGGGTATCAACGGCACTTGCAGCGGATGGGGCTGGACGCTCCGCAGGGCTTGAAGGAAGAGCTGTATCAGCGGCTATTGCTGGCAGGGTTGGCGGCGACCTGAAGATTGCCGGGGCTGCTTTGCAGCCCATCGCACACGAGGCCGCTCCTGCGAGGGTATGGATTGCCTTGCAGGAGCGGCCTTGCCGGGGCGCCGGACCGGTCGAAAAGGGCCGTGAAGGGCCCCCTGGCGATCACTCGATAAAGCTGACCACGCCACCTTCCAGCGACTTCACCCGAGCCAGCGATTCAACGCGGTAGCCCTGGCTGTCCAGCTCGGCACGGCCGCCCTGGAACGACTTCTCGATGACGATACCCAGGCCTGCCACGGTGGCGCCGGCCTGCTTGATGATCGAGATCAGCGCCTGCGACGCCTTGCCGTTGGCCAGGAAGTCGTCGATGACCAGCACGCGGTCGCTGCTGTTGAGGTGGCGCGGCGAAATGGCCACGGTGTTCTCGGTCTGCTTGGTGAAGGAGTACACCGTAGCAGTCAGCAGGTTCTCGGTCAGCGTCAGCGACTGGTGCTTGCGTGCAAAGATCACCGGTACGCCCAGCTTCAGGCCGGTCATCACCGCCGGGGCAATACCCGAGGCTTCGATGGTGACGATCTTGGTCACGCCGGCATCGGCGTAAAGGCGGGCGAACTCGTCACCGATCAACTGCATCAGGGCAGGGTCGATCTGGTGGTTGAGAAACGCGTCGACTTTGAGAACTTGATCGGAAAGCACGATGCCTTCTTCGCGAATCTTCTGCTGCAGTGCTTCCACTGTGTATCTCCGATGTAGCAAAGGTGGCCGCAAGAAGCGGCAAAGTTAAAGAGTAATGGTTGATCAGCGTTTGAGCATTGCCCGGATATCGGCCAGCGCGTTGTTGCCCCGCGCGGCTTTGACTTCAACGGGCGCATCGTCCAGGCCTTCCCAGGCCAGGTCGTCTGGCGGCAGTTCATCAAGGAACCGGCTGGGCGTGCAATCGATGATTTCGCCGTATTGCTTGCGTTTGGCGGCGAAGGTGAAGGCCAGGGTCTGGCGTGCGCGGGTGATGCCCACGTAGGCCAGGCGGCGTTCTTCTTCGATGGTGTCGGCCTCGATGCTCGAGCGGTGGGGGAGAATTTCCTCCTCCATGCCCATGATGAACACGTAAGGGAATTCCAGGCCTTTGGAGGCATGCAGGGTCATCATCTGCACGCCCTCGGCGTTTTCTTCCTCTTCCTGCTGACGCTCGAGCATGTCGCGCAACACCAGCTTGCCGATGGCGTCCTCGATCGTCATGTCACCCTCTTCATCCTTTTCGAGGGTGTTCTTCAGCGCTTCGACCAGGAACCAGACGTTGCTGATGCGAAACTCCGCAGCCTTGTCGCTGGCGGTCTGCTGGCGGATCCAGTTCTCGTAGTCGATGTCGCGGATCATCTCGTGCAGCGCCGCGATCGGGTCATCGAGGGCCACCTTGTGGCGCACCCCGTCGAGCCAGTGCTTGAAGCGCTGCAGGCGCTCGGTATAGCGAGCGTCCAGGTGCTCGCCCAGGCCCAGCTCCTCGCTGGCGGCGTACATCGAGATGCCGCGCTCGGTCGAGTAGTTGCCGAGCTTTTCCAGGGTAGTCGAGCCGATTTCCCGGCGCGGCACGTTGATCACCCGCAGGTAGGCGTTATCGTCGTCCGGGTTCACCAACAGGCGCAGGTAGGCCATCAGGTCCTTGACCTCCTGGCGGCCGAAGAAGCTGTTGCCGCCCGACAGGCGATAGGGCACCTGGTGGTGCTGCAGCTTCAGTTCGATGAGCTTGGCCTGGTAGTTGCCGCGGTAGAGGATGGCGAAGTCGCTGTACGGGCGGTTGGTGCGCAGGTGCAAGGTGAGGATTTCCATGGCTACGCGTTCGGCCTCGGCTTCCTCGTTCTTGCAGCGGATCACGCGGATCTCGTCGCCCACACCCATTTCGCTCCACAGCTGCTTTTCGAACGCATGCGGGTTGTTGGCGATCAGCACGTTGGCGCAGCGCAGGATGCGGCTGGTGGAGCGGTAGTTCTGCTCGAGCATGACGATCTTCAGGGAGGGGTAATCCTCCTTGAGCAGCATCAGGTTCTCGGGGCGCGCGCCACGCCAGGCGTAGATCGACTGGTCGTCGTCACCCACCACGGTGAACTGGTTGCGCATGCCAATGAGCATTTTCACCAGCAGGTACTGGCTGGCGTTGGTGTCCTGGTATTCGTCCACCAGCAGGTAACGCACGCGGTTCTGCCAGCGCTCGAGCACCTCGGGGTGCTCCTGGAACAGCTTGACCGGCTGCAGGATCAGGTCATCGAAGTCCACTGCGTTGAACGCCTTGAGCGTGCGCTGGTAGTGGGTGTAGACGATGGCGGCGGTCTGTTCGCGCGGGTTGCGGGCTTTTTCCAGGGCTTCGGCGGGGAGGATCAGGTCGTTCTTCCAGGCACCGATCATGTTCTTGATCTCGTCGATGCCGTCGTCGCCCGAGTATTCCTTCTGCATGATGTCCGACAGCAGCGCCTTGATGTCGGACTCGTCGAAGATCGAGAAGCCTGGCTTGTAGCCCAGCTTGTCGTGCTCCTTGCGGATGATGTTCAGCCCCAGGTTGTGGAACGTGCACACCGTCAGGCCCCGGCCTTCCCCCGGGCGCAGCAGCGTAGCGACCCGTTCCTTCATCTCGCGCGCGGCCTTGTTGGTGAAGGTCATCGCGACGATGTACTGGGCACGGATGCCGCAGTTCTGGATCAGGTGGGCAATCTTGCGCGTGATTACGCTGGTCTTGCCGGAGCCTGCACCGGCGAGCACCAAAAGAGGGCCGCCGACGTAGTCACGGGCTTCCTGTTGCCTGGGATTGAGTCGGGACATGCTAGAAACCGGGGGTCGCCAGAAAATAGCCGCGCATTCTAACAGGCATGGGGCCGTTGTGGCGCGACCGTCTGACGTGTGAGTCAGACTTTCTGCCTGCGCAGATCATTAGTTTGGCTAATGCTATTAACTGAAAAAATCGTATTTGCCGGTTGAGCGACTTTCGAGCAGGATGCACGTCAAAATGTGTCGGGACGCGCTGTGGGCAGGGATATGTCTAAAAGTGAAAATCATTTTCATTTCTGCAGTAGCATACCCGGCCTCCCTCGTGTCACCGTCCAAGCTTTAAGGAGCCCGCTTGTCCACGCCTGTCGAACCTTTGCGTTTGCTGTTGTTGGCTGATGAGCCGGAGTGGGCCGCCTTGCTGCGCGAATGCCTGCTGCCGTTGGAAGGTTCAGCAGTACTGCTGACCGCGCCGAACTGGGCGGCGGTCGACAGCCTGTTCAGCCATGACCGTCAGGCGGTGATACTGGCAACCCCGGCCCTGCAACCGGCGCCCGGGCGCTGCGACTTGCCGACCATTCTGTTGCTCGATCACGAGCCCGAGGCGCCGCCCACGGGTGTCAGCGACTGGCTGGTGCGTGACCAACTCAATGCCGATGCCCTGCGCCGTTCGTTGCGTCATGTGCGCGAACGCGGGGTGCTGGTTGCCACCTTGCAGCGCCTGGCCGAACAGGACCCGTTGACCGGTATCGCCAACCGCCAGGGCTTCCAGGCCCTGCTGACCGCTCGCCTGGCCGAGAACGACGGGCGCGGGGTGGCCCTCGGGCACCTGGACCTGGACAACTTTCGCCACGTCAACGATGCCCTCGGCCATCAGGGTGGCGACCGCCTGATCCTGCAGGTGGTGTCGCGCCTCAAGCTGCAACTGGAGGCCGGTGACCAGCTGGCGCGCCTGGGCAGCGACGAATTCGCCTTGCTGATCGACACGCGCCGCGACACTGGCCGCGCCGAGTTCATTGCCGAACGCATCGTCGAGGCCTTGGCCGAGCCGTACTGGATCGACGGCGAAAGCCTGCTGCTCGGCTGCAGCCTGGGCCTGGCCCACGCCCGCGCGCAAAGTGGCGCGGACCCGTTGATGTGGCATGCGCACATCGCCATGCGCCAGGCCAAGAGCAGCCAGGGCTGCACCTTCCATGTGTTCAACGAACGGATCAACCGCAACGCCCGCAGCCTTGCCGACCTGGAAGGCGAACTGCGCCGGGCCCTGCGCCGCGATGAACTTGAACTGCACTACCAGCCGCGGCTGAACCTGGCCGACGGCCGCATCGTCGGCCTGGAGGCCTTGGTGCGCTGGCGCCATGCCGAGCGCGGCCTGTTGCCGCCAAGCGAATTCGTGCCGCTGGCCGAACAGAGCGGGCTGATCGTGCCGCTGGGCTACTGGGTCATCTCCCGCGCGTTGCGCGACATGCAGGCCCTGCGCGAGAGCGGCCTGGCGCCGCTGCACATGGCGGTAAACCTGAGCTTTCGCCAGTTCCAGGACAGCCAGCTATTGGCCACGCTGAGCCGCTTGATCATCGAGCACGGCGTCGATGCTCGCTGGCTGGAGTTCGAGTTGACCGAGACGGCGGTCATGCGCCGCAACGAATTGGTCCGCCAGACCATGGATGCCCTGGGGCGCCTTGGCGTGCGGTTCTCGCTGGACGATTTCGGCACCGGCTTCTCTTCGTTCGTGCATTTGAACAGCCTGCCGATCACTCTGCTCAAGGTCGACCGCAGTTTCGTCGCTGGCATGGAGATGCGCGAAGAGAACCGCAAGCTGGTGCACGCGATGATCAACCTGGCGCACAACCTCAACCTCGAGGTCGTGGCCGAGGGTGTCGAGAGCCACGAACAGATGGCGTTGCTGCGTGGGTTTGGTTGTGACCAGGTGCAAGGGTTTCTGGTCAGCAAGCCGCTGCCGGTGGGGGAGTTGGTGGCGTATTTGCAGCAGGCGTCCGAGCGCAAGCTGGCGCAGGTGCTCTAGCCCCTATCGCCGGCAAGCCGGCTCCCACGCCGACCTCCAGGGCTGTGGCATCCCTGTAGGAGCCGGCTTGCCGGCGATGGGGCCCTGAAGTCAGGCCGAAACAGCAGCCTTTTTGCTGACGCCGGCCTTCCCTAGCATCCGCTTCATTCGCCACTCGAAGGCAATGGTCAACGCCACCGATGCACAGGCCAAGCCCAACGCCAGCCCCCACCACACCCCCACCGCGCCGCCACCGAAGTTGAACGTCAGCAGCCACGCACTCGGCGCCCCGACCAGCCAGTAGCAGCAAAGCCCGATCAGGAAGGTGGTCTTGGCATCCTTCAGCCCCCGTATCGAGCCCATGGCAATGGTCTGCACGCCGTCGAACAGTTCAAACCAGGCCGCGACCATCAGCAGGCTCACCGCCAACTGGTAGATCTGCGCAAACGCCGGGTCATTGCTATCGATGAACAGGCTCACCAGCATTTCCGGGCGCAGCCAGAACAGCGCGGCGAAGGCGAACATGATCATCGCGCCGAAGCTGATGCCCACGCGCCCGGCACTGCGTGCTGCCAGCAGGTTGCCGGCGCCGTAGTACAGCCCGACCCGCATGGTCACCGCATAGGACAGCCCGGTCGGTACCATGAATGCGGTCGAGACGATCTGCAGGGCAATCTGGTGGGCCGCAAGCTCCGTGCTGCCAAGCACGCCCATGCACAAGGCGGCAAAGGCGAACAGGCCGACTTCCACCATGTAGGTGCCGCCGATTGGCAAACCCAGCCGCCACAGTTCGCGCAGGGCGGGCAGGGAAGGGCGCGACAAGCCCTTGCGCAGCGGGTACTCGGCGTAGGCCGGGTGCCAGCGGATGTACAGGGCCAAGGCGATTGCCATGCCCATCGATACCACGGCAGTGACCATGCCGATGCCCATCAGCCCCAGCTTGGGCAGGCCGAACATGCCTTCGATCAGCGCGACGTTGAACAGGTAGTTGAGCACCGTGCCGACCAGGCTGATGACCATCACCGGCGTCGAACGGCCCAAAGCGCTGGTGAAGCCGCGCAAGGCCATGAAGGTCAGGTAACCGGGAAGCGCCAGCGGCAACAAAGTGAGGAATTGCGTGGCCGACTCGACGTTTTCGGGCTGCTGGCCGAACAGCAGCAGCACCGGTTTGAGGTTCCACAGGGCCAGCGCCGCGACCAGTGCCAGGCCCCAGGCCAGCCACAGGCCGTTTTGCGCAAGGCGGGTGGCGCCTTCGATGTCATTGGCGCCCTTGCGAATAGCCACCAGCGTACCGACCGCCGCAATCACGCCCAGGCAGAAGATCGACACGAACGAATAGCTCGCCGCGCCCAGGCCACCGCCCGCCAGGGCTTGGGGGCTGATGCGGGCCATCATCAGGGTGTCGGTGAGCACCATCAGCATGTGCGCCAACTGCGAGGCGATCAGCGGCCCGGCCAGGCGCAGCAAAGCCTTGAGTTCTGTGGTGGGCGCAACGTGCATGGTGGGGTCCTTTTTGCCTGACTCTGTGAGCGAGGGACGATTCTGAGGCTTCGGTCAACTTTGCACAAAAGGATAAAAGCGATGGTTGGCATGAGTTCAACTCATGCATATATGATCACAAGCATCCCTTCGCCGCCCCGTATGCAGGTGCCCCATGTCCCGTCAGCTGCCTCCGCTGTATGCGCTGCGCGCATTCGAAGCCGCCGCCCGGCTCAGCTCTTTCACCCGTGCCGGCCATGAGCTGTCGATCACCCAGAGTGCGGTCAGCCGGCACATTCGTACCCTGGAGGATCACTTCGCCTGCCGCCTGTTCATCCGCAGCGGCCGCAGCCTGCAACTGACCGAGGCCGCGCGGGTGCTGTTGCCGGGCGTGCGTGAGGGCTTCGCCGCACTGGAGCGGGCGTGCGATACCTTGCGCGGCGAAGACGACATCTTGCGCATGAAGGCGCCTTCAACCCTGACCATGCGCTGGCTGCTGGCGCGCCTGAGCCAGTTCCGTCACTTGCAGCCCGGCAACGAAGTGCAACTGACCAGCGCCTGGATGGACGTCGATCATGTCGACTTCAATCAGGAGCCCTTCGACTGCGCAGTACTGCTCAGTGACGGCGTGTTCCCGCCGGACTGGGAGGTCCGGCGGTTGTTCTCCGAGCTGTTGATTCCGGTGGGTGCACCGGACTTGCTCAAGGAAGGCCCGTTGGACCAACGCCGGTTGGCCGGCATCGAGCTGCTGCACCCCACCCCCGACAAGCGTGACTGGCGCGAATGGCTGGAGCGCATGGGCCTGGCCGACAGCGTTTCGCTCAAGGGCGGGCAGGTGTTCGACACGCTGGAACTGGGCATGATCGCTGCGGCCCGCGGCTACGGGATCTCCATGGGCGACCTGCTGATGGTTGCCGAAGACGTGGCCCACGGGCGCTTGAGCCTGCCCTGGCCGACAGCAGTGCCCAGTGGCATGGATTACTACCTGGTGTGGCCGCGCACCCGCCCAGGGGGTGAGCGGTTGCGGCGCTTGAGTGTGTTTTTGCAGGAAGAGGCGGCGGCGGTGAACTTGCCGGATGTGCGCATTCTGCCGGGTCTTTGATCGCCCTCACTGGCCTCTTCCCAGGCACACCGCAGAGCTTGAACCCCCGCAATCCCTGTAGGAGCGGGCTTGCCCGCGATGAGGCCAGTGCAGGCTAAAGAAAACGTTTGCGAATACCCCGGTCCGACACTCAAGTATTCGCCACCGACGCCGATTTACTTGCACCAGCGTCCCGGAAAGAGGGCGCGATTCTCCGTCGACAAACAGCAGGCGGTCCACGTGATCAGGATGATCCAGGCCACCTGCCAGGAGCTTCCCCATGTCTCAACCGCGTGCCCGAATTGCTTCGCAGCTCGGTATCGCCCTCGCCATTGTGCTGGCGTTGGTGATCACCGGCAGTACTCTGTTCGCCCTCCGTTCCCTGGACGACGCCAACCTCGCCACGCGCCAGGCGCACCTGGCCAGCGAAGCGCGGCTGCTGGCCGACCAGCTGGAAACCTTCCATGGTTCGCTCAAGGACAACACCCAACGCCTTAGCGGCTTGTTCGAGCGTCGCTTTGCCTCGGGCCTTTCGCTGCATGCCGGCGAAACGGTACAGGTTGCCGGGCAGGCCACGCCGGCCCTGTACCTGGGTAACCACTTGCTGAACAACGATTTCCAGCAGGTGGACGAATTCCAGCAGATGACCGCCGGCATCGCCACGCTGTTCGTGCGCAGCGGTGACGACTTCGTGCGCATCACCACCAACCTGAAAAAACAGGATGGCAGCCGCGCGATCGGTACCCAGCTCGACCGCCAGCATCCGGCGTACGCGAAGCTGCTGGCGGGGCAGATGTACGTGGGCCGGGCGGTGCTGTTCGAGCGCAACTACATGACCCGCTATGTACCGGTGAACGACGGCAACGGCCGGATCATTGCCGTACTGTTCGTCGGTTTCGACTACACCGACGCGCAGAATGCGCAGTTCAGCAACCTCAAACGCTTCCGTATTGGTGAAACCGGGTCGCTGGCCATTCGTGACGAGCAGGGCCAATGGCTGGTGCCGCCAGCCAATGCCGACCAGCCTTCGTTCAGCGCCTCCGCGCCGTTTGCCGAAGGCCCATGGACCGTGGTTGCCAGCATGCCCTTGGCAGAGATCCGCGAGGTAACCTGGAGCGTTGGCCTGCGCCTGGCCATCGGCAGCCTGTTGGCGATGCTGCTGGCCGTGGCCGCCACCCTGTGGTTGCTGCGCCGCAAACTGCGCCCGCTCGACGACCTGGTGCGCCAGGCCAATGCCTTGGGCGCTGGCGACCTCAATGCCCGCCTTGCCGTGACCAGCCATGATGAGATCGGCCAGCTGGCGCGCAGTTTCAACAAGATGGGCGAAGCGCTGGCGACCATGGTCGAGCACATTCGCGGTGCTTCCGAGCAGGTCAGTGGCCGCGCCCGTTCGTTGGCCGGCCTGTCGGCGGGCGCCTGTGAGGGCATGGACCAGCAGTCCGGTGAAATCACCAGCATGGCCGGTGCAGTGGAAGAATTCAGCGCCACCTCGATGAACATTGCCGACAACATGGCGGGCACCGAGCGCATGGCCCGCGACAACGCCCAGCAGACTCGGATTGGCCGCACGGCCATGGATGAAGCGTCGAGCTCTTTGCGCCAGATCGCCGAGGCACTGGGAGGCACCGCGACCGTGATGGACACGCTGGGCGCACGTTCGCAAGAGATCGGCGGCATCGTCGGGGTGATTACCGCGATCGCCGAGCAGACCAACCTGCTGGCCCTCAACGCTGCCATCGAAGCGGCGCGTGCTGGCGAACAGGGCCGCGGTTTCGCCGTGGTCGCAGATGAGGTCCGCGGCCTGGCAGCACGCACTCGCCAGGCGACCGATGAGATTTCCGGGATGATTGCCAGCATCCAGCAACAGACCGGCCACGCCATCAGCACGCTGGAGCAGGGTAATCAGTTGATGCAGGAAGGCCTGCAGCGCAACGACAAGGTGGCCGAGGCCCTGGCGCGCATCGACGAGCAGAGCCGGGTGGCGGGTGAGCAGTTCACGGTGATCAGTACGGCCACCCAGGAGCAGAGCAGCACCGCGACCGTGCTCAGCCGCAACCTGCAGAGCATTGCCCAGGCCAACAGTGAACAGCGGGATGTGGCCAATGAACTGGCCTTCACCGCGCGTGAGCTGGAGGGGTTGGCGGCGCAGTTGCGCCAGGAAGTGGATCGGTTTCGGGTATAGATAAACCGCTGACCACACTCCCGCCGCCGTACCTGTAGCAGCGGCTTCAGCCGCGATGGGCCGCAAAGCGGCCCTTTTTTACAGCGACCGCAGGTTCAACGCTTGCGCACAAGCCTGCAGCGACCGCTGCTCACTCTGCGCATACAAGGCCAGCTCATCCTGCACCCGCAGCCCCAGCGCCGCCTCGAAGGCATCGCGGTTGGCATTGCTGCCATATTCAGCCTGGGCATCGTCACCCAGGTTCGACTGGAAAATCCCCGCCGCACTCACCGGCAAGAAGTCCTCGTACACCAAGGCCTCGAAATGCACATGGCCAGCGTCGATCAAGCCTTGCAGGGTAGTCGGGCGATCAGCCTGCTCTCGCGCGGCCAGGCCTTTTTCGGTGGCGAAATAACGGAAGTACGCCAGGCCTTGCTCACGCATCTGCGCCAGGTCATCGGGGAACTCGGCAAAGTGTGCGTGCAACAGCGCCACGTAACGCTCGGCGTTGGCCTCCGCTGGCGCACCGCCCAGGGCCGCACGGGTAGCGTCGAGCAGCCGGTCATACAGCTGGCGGCCCTTCGGCGTCAGCGCAGCGCCTCGCTGTTCGATCTCGCCGAAGCGCGCGGTGTGGCTGCCTTCGCTGCCGTGCTGGTCGCTGAACGCGACCTTCTCCTGCAGCGCCTTGAAACTGGTCTGGCGCAGCAGGATCGGGTGGCGGCGGGTGGGCGGGCCTTCGACCACGGCCTTCGGCGGGATGCCCTTGGCCGGCATGCCCAGCTGAATGGCGTCGATGTCCAGGGTGCGCGGGGTCAGGTGGTTGATGTGCGGGCCCTTGAACGCCACCACATCGGCGATCAGCCGATGCTGATCGTGCAGCTGCTGGTACTGCTCGGCAGTGACCGTGGCGTCCTTGTGCCAGCGGAAGGTGTGCAACGCTTCCTGCACGAAGGCCTCGGCGTCGGCTGCGTTCAGGCCGCCATCGCGCTCGCATTGAGCAATCAGCTCAAGAGCGCGGGCAGTGAAGATCTTGCGCTTGGCCAGAATGGTCTGCGCCAGCTCACGCAATGCGGGGTTGTCGATCAATTCCAGGCGCAGCAGCGACGTGAACACGCGGAACGGGCTGATGTGCAGCGCCTGTTCGTGCACCGCGCGGAACGCGGTGGAGTGCACCGGCACGCCGGCGGAGCTGAGGTCGTAATAGCCGACC
Organism: Pseudomonas sp. LFS044; assembly: GCF_047978245.1. Classification (NCBI taxonomy): domain Bacteria; kingdom Pseudomonadati; phylum Pseudomonadota; class Gammaproteobacteria; order Pseudomonadales; family Pseudomonadaceae; genus Pseudomonas; species Pseudomonas sp. LFS044. The sequence continues at coordinate 461 of NZ_JBFPFX010000004.1, read as the reverse complement.
GGCTGCATACCCATGACCGCGAACAGCCGGGCGATGGTGGCCAGCTCTTCGGCGCTGCCAACGCGGATGGCACCGTGGCGCTCCTGGTCCAGGCGCTCGACCTCGCCGGTCCAGCGCAGGGCCTCGGCCACCTTGGGCTGCTCGGCCATGACCTGCTGGTTGATTTCGCTCACCAGCTCCAGCAGCGTGCCGTACAGCGGCACTTCCTGTTTGTACATGAGCGACATGGCGGCAGAGAACTGCGCGCGAATGCTGTCGGGGCTGACGAAATCGTGGGCGGGCATCGCTAGCTTCCTGGTTGGGTTCGGACGCTTACATGAAAGCTGGGAATGCACTACGGCCACAAGCGAAAAAAAGTGAGTGTGTCATTCCTTTTTTGATCGATCTTCAGGGCCCTATCGCCGGCAAGCCAGCTCCTACAGGCACAGCACAAGTTTCAGCAACTGTGCTGTGCCTGTAGG